>NC_015561.1 GCF_000214175.1 Hoyosella subflava DQS3-9A1 | reverse complement strand
ATGATTCGCCATCGCTTATCGGCGCGTCAGGAACTTCCTGTGTGTAGCCTCCACCCCAACAATCATGAGTTGCTGTTCTTCCTGAAGGTCGATTCTGACACCGTCGAGCTTGAGCCCGGTTTCAGTCGAGACGTGCGCAAGATCGGACACTTCGGCACGGCGGACCTCGAGTTCAAGGTACGACGCTCAGTCGTTGCAGAGAGCCATACCGCTCATTCAGAGAAGCTACGAAGCCAGTTGAGGGCGGGGTGCGGTAGACGGTTGCGTGCGCCAGCCTTCTAAGACATTGGAGCGGCGCGCCGGACGCTGTGCAGGTAGCCGGCCGGTGGCATCTGCGGCAGAACCTGGCCCCTACTCCGAAAACGCATTTTCCGCTATTTATAGTCAAGGGCCGCAACGAAATCACCGAATGTTCGTCAGATCCAAATTCAGCGAGCGCCGTCAGGTCTGCTTGACCTGCTTGCCGGATCGAACCAACGCGATAGCACGGGCACGGGAATCCGGAGCGTAGGGACGGGGCATGGTCGGAGGCTTTAAGTAAGGCCCTCGACTCATCACCGGATTTGGAAACCTACCCGTAGGGCAGGTCATTGCGTCAACCAACCTCGGGACAGTCTAATCCCTCTAAACCAAGCCTGATTCACGAAGGAACACACTCGGTCCGTTGCTCTTCCTAGATCCCCATTTGGTCATGTACCAGCCAGAGTAGAGAACCTCGACCGTTTCTCGTGCTCGGGTGAACGAGACGTAGAACTTGCGTCGATCCTCGTTCCACGCTGCCGAGCCGCGAGCGGAGTTGAAGAACGGCAGTTTGCCCTGCTCCAACGCCGCGATAAAGACATGGTCGAACTCCAGTCCTTTGCTTGCGGACATTGTCGATACCTCGACGCGTCCGTCACGAAGGCGAAGGCGACCCAGGTCGCGCACGGAAAAGTGAGACATCTCCCCGGAAGGGTCCAGCGCTTCGCGCATATGGACAAGTTCGTTGGCGTCGTCCGACCTGAGAGCGTTCAGAGCGCCCGTTGACTCCATAATCGTCATGACGGTCTCGACGAACTCGCCTGCGGAAGTGTCCGCCGCCGCAGAGAGAAGAACGGTGACGACGTCATCGGTGCCGACTCGTAGGACCTCCCAGTCGCCAAGTTGCTGCCACTGGTCCAGGAGATCACCTAGCTTGTAGCCGCTGTCCTCACGGCCACAGGAAGCCCACGCGGCGAACGACTCCAGCGTGGTCGTCAGCGGCGTTGACGAGTAGGCGTCTGCTCGCCAGGCCACCGGAATGTCGTGACTTCGGAGAGCGGTGACGAGCTCGTCGCAGTCGTCGTGGGTGGGAGCCAGCACGGCAATCTCGTGCAGCGGGACCTCGTCTGCCTGTAGCTCCAGGATCCGGCCGGCTATGTAGTTCGCTTGTGCGCTTAATCCGCGAGGTTCACATCGGGTGGTGACGGAGCCGCCCTCTCGGGATGTCACGGCCTCGGGGCCGTCGCTACCGAGGATTCGCCGTCCCGCCGCCGCGATGAGTGCCCCGCATCGGTAGTTGATGCGCAGGTCTACCCGGTGGACAGACTCGCGCCCGGCGAGCTCAAGTAGGAGTTCTGGTCGAGTGCCGGTCCATCCGTAGATGGCCTGATCCGGGTCACCGACGGCGAACAGCGTCGTGTTTCCGGCATCAAACGAGAGCGCGGTGACGATGCGGTGCAGTCCTGGTGCGAGGTCCTGGTATTCATCGACCATTAGGTATGGGTAGCGGGCGTGAAGAACCGTCCTCACGAAGAGATGCTCCTCGACCAGGCGTGCCGCCATGGCGATAACGTCGTCGAAGTCGACGTAGTCATTGCCCCGCAATAGGCGTTCGTACTCGAGGGCGACTGCGCGAATGCCTGGGCCGGTGGCGGTCCACTCTTCCTCGGTCAGGCAGAGCTTGCGGTGGCGCCTTACCGTCGAGTCCACATATCGGGTGTCCTCGTGCGAGCTGAACACTCGACGGATGGCTTCTCGCATCGCGGCATTGGCCTCTCCGCGTGGTGCCAGTGCGTACTTTGACAATTTCGGGTACCCGGCTGCAGAAGCGAATGGCCGGATGATGTGCGACCAAGCGAACGAGTGGACTGTGCCGACGAAGACTGTGCGTCCCGCTGTTTGACCTAGGCGTCTGATTCGGGTGCGCAGCTCCGCTGCGGCCGGGTTCGTCAGCGTGATACAAGCCAGCCCGCGATCCGGCGCGACGGCATTGTTCGCCAGCCAGACCGCCTTCGTGGTCAGCAACTTCGTCTTGCCACTGCCAGGCGGGGCGAGGACGACACAGTGGCCCTCATGGTGGAATGCTTCCCGCTGTCTGGGGTTTGTCTCCAGCTCGGCTATCGCCCGCCGCAGGCCCGTCATGGCTTACTGCTCCAACAGATACTTGAGTGCAGCTGCAAGATGTGCTGGCGGGCTAAGTTGCGTGTTCGCCAGCCTTTGAGCGAATCGTCCCTTGCCGCCGATCGTAGAGATCATGTCGAGGAACTCCTTCACCTCCGGAGTCGCTTGCTCCCAGGTTTTCACAGTTCGGATGTCCTCAGTGTCGTCGAGAAGGTCGGTCAGCACCGCGACGATCGCGGAGCGGTTTGAGTCCGATGCCACGATGATGTCGTGCTCGAACGTGGTCGCGCCGACGAAGATGGCGTCCGTGTCCGCACCGATTCCCTGTTCCAGCAGCTGCTTGCGGCGAGCACCGGTGACCTTGATGGTGGGGTCACCGTCGGTCAGTACAGCCCAGGGGATTCCCAGCGCCTTGCACAGCTTGATGTAGGCGGTGAAGTGGGTTCCGCCGATGGCGCACACAGAAATACCGACCTTGTCCAGGTCCACGTCGATCGTGCGTGCGAGGGAGGGGACCATGAGCTGCTCGGCCACGCCCTCGACGAGCAACACCCGTCGAGCGAAGACCAGCTCCGAGCGAGTCGCGTCCAGATACCGGTCGATGTCGTCCCACTCGTCCTGGGTCAAGTCCGCCTCGGCAGCAGCGTGTGCAACGGTACCGTCGGGTGTCGCGCGCAGCATGACCAGGTTCCGCGCTGAGGTCGCGCTCGCGATGTGCGGCGAATGGGTAGTGACGATTGTGGACCGATTGACGTCATCCTGCTGCAGGTGTTTGAACAGCAGCCGCTGGAGATGCGGATGCAGGTGCGCCTCAGGCTCTTCGATGGCAAGTAGTACATGCGCGACCTCCGAACTCTCCAATCGTTGCTTGAGCTGCAGCTCAAGTAGCGAGAAGTACAGAACGTTCAATGCCCCAAGACTCGTGCCGGTTAATTGCCGTTGAGCGTTGCCGTCGACGAACAGTTGCATTGCCCGTATGAGCCTTCGCGGGTCCGGCGGTGCCGCGGCCAAGGTCGCTTCCAGCCCCTGATTCGCCCCGACGGCGGCTGCGGTGCTGGCGGAGATGTCGTTACTCAGCGTGACGAGCGGGCCCAGATTGTTCAGAGAGTCGTTTGCTGCCTTCATCGCCTTGTGGACATTTTCGAGGTCGGCAGGGGCTGCGTTCTGGGACGCCGCTTCGAGAAGCGCTCGAAGCGGTGATCGGCGCCAGCTCTTGACGTCGCTCTCGACATCCCGGAGGGCGTGCATGAACACAGTGATCAGACGATCACGCACGTCTCCGGAGGAAATGGGCTGTTCGTCGAGGCCTCCGTACAGGCGCGCTCGGTAGACCACGTCCTCATTAACCAACGGATCGGGCTCCCACCGATAGGTGAGTCTGGCGGTCAACGGACTTCCAGTCACGAGGGCATCGCCGAGAGTTGCGACCACGGAAGCTTCGTCTTCGAAATTCGTGACGTCTAGGGACACCTCAACGGTCTCGCCGCTGGCGGTCGGATCTCCGTCTGCGGTCGTGAGGCCATCCCAGAAGTCCTCCGGCCGTAACCGTCGGTGGTCGCCGGAAAGCGTGTTGTCGAGAACAAGGCGCATCGCGTGCAACAGGTTGCTCTTGCCTGACCGATTCTCGCCAACGATCACAGTGTGGCGGGTCAGGGGTACGTCGATGTCGACAAGATTGCGGAAGTTCTTGACCGCGATTCGGCTCAATCTCACGGACCTACCGTAGCCCGTAGCCTGCTGATTCCGACGGCTTCGCCAATGTCCGACCAAGACGATCCCGTGTTCCAGGGGCGGCTGCCATGGCTTCGTCGAGCCTATGATCGGACGCTTCCGCCACCTCGGCGGCCGCCGCGCCGCTCAAGATTGGCCGGCCGGACATGGTCAAGCCACTCGGTGTGACAGGTGTCCTCCACGCACTTGGGCGCGGGTTGCCTTCGGGCTCATACACCTGGTGGGGCTTGAGGCAACGTAGCGGTCCGTCAGGTGCTCGATCATCAACGGGCCGCAAGTGCACCGTGCCAGCCACCCAACTGTCGCCGAGACGTCCGCCGTGTTCTCGTCGTCAAGGATGAGGCTGTCGCCCTGGAACGCGGTCACTAACCGCCTGCCCGCGACCTCAATCGCAGCATATCCCTCATGTACGCCATCGGCTGTCTGCCAGCTCATCATTGACGTTGCTCTGGCCCGGCATGGCGCGGGGTGCCAGCAGGTTAGATCTTCAGTCGGAGGCGCCACAATGAATGCAGGTGTCCTCATACATCTAGGCGATGTCTAATCGGACAGGACTGCCAGGTCGTAGGGCTAGCCCGAATCCCGAACTGGAATGCCGACGTAGTGATCGAATTGTGTGATAAAGTAAAGTAAACCTCCCCGAGTGGGTGGATCAACTAAGCCTGTAGGGGTGGAAAGTTGAGACATACTGAGTTTTCCGACTATGAAATCGAACGTTTTGGCGACGCCGCTCCGTTCATCCGAAACGCGTTTATCAAGACAGTTAACGAGGCTCAGGATGCAGCCCTGCGCGCACATGTCGAGCAGGGCTGGCCCGACCGGGACGCCTACTCGAATGCCCTGCGTGTAAATCTGAATCGCGGTCTACTCAGGGAACTCAAAGGTGTACCCGGCATCATAGCTGCTAAGCCCGAGGGGCAACACACCCGGTTCGACCTCCCTGTAATCCAGCAAACCGGCGTCGTCCTGTACTGGTGGCGCGTGCCCGGCGATGGCAAGACGCCCATTTCCGAGGCAAAACTCCGGAAGACCTCGCGCCTGCAGGCGCACCTGATGACGCTCTCTCCGTCGTCCGCCGAACCTCAAATGACGTTCGAGCACGCAATGATGACCGAGGAGGAACTTGAGCAGCATTTCATCGAGGACGAGCAGTTCCGAGAGCAGATGTCACGTGCAAAGGGCCGCACGGTAATGCTCTGGGTATCTGCCTCCCCGGACGGTCTTTTCGATTTCGGCTGGGGTGACGCGGAACTGGTAAACGAAGACACCGGCGAGCTGGCATGGACCCGAGGTCC
The DNA here is from genome assembly GCF_000214175.1 of Hoyosella subflava DQS3-9A1. Classification (NCBI taxonomy): domain Bacteria; kingdom Bacillati; phylum Actinomycetota; class Actinomycetes; order Mycobacteriales; family Hoyosellaceae; genus Hoyosella; species Hoyosella subflava. Next base: position 101,397 of record NC_015561.1, on the reverse strand, counting down.
GTACTCGATAAAGAACCTCGAAACAATCGCCCCGACACTGAAAGTGATCGGCCACGATGACAAGTCCCTCGATCGGTTCGACGCGGACGCCGAGCACGAAAATGGGTTCGATCTGTCCATACGCAGCCCGGACGAACAGGTCTCCTCGGAGGAGCAGCAGGACGCTGATGAACAGAACACGGGTAGCGAGGACAGTTGAGTAAGCGTGAGTCGGGTCAGCTTTATCTCGTGCCGGACACGGATCTGGTGGGAGAAGAGCTTAGCGGCGGTGCCTTCGATTCGGCGAGGCTGACACAGGCTCGCCGTCTTGCCGGTGCGACGAAGAAGGCCCTTGCAGATCAGCTCGGGGTTTCCGCCGTCGCCGTCGGCCAGTGGGAAGCCGGCACGGCAAAACCACGACCGGACAACATCGAGGCGCTCGCTCAGGTTCTCGACGTCCCGATCGCCTTCCTCGCCGCCGGTCGCCCGTATGCACGTCTGGATGCCGCTGATGCGCACTTCCGAAGCCTGCGACGAACCCCGGTTAGCCAGAGGGACAAAGCTGTTTCATTCACCGAACAGGTCTGGGAGCTAACCTACGCTCTGGAGAAGCGAGTCCGATTCCCCGCAATCGATTTACCCGGATTCTCCGCCGGCGAGGTCGAACAGACCGACTTCCCAACTGACCCCACTACAGCAGCACAGGCACTTCGTCAGCATTGGGGGCTGGGCACAGGCCGGATCAGTCGCATGGTCCGCATGATGGAGCAGCACGGCATCGTCGTCACGCTCGCACCGTTCGCCGGTAATGCAACCAAGAACATCGATGCATTCTCCACATCGAAGCTGCCACGACCCATCGTGGTACTCACGCCTGATCGAGCGGATGACGTGTATCGCCATCGCTTTACTGCCGCACACGAGTTGGGGCACTTGCTGATGCACAGCGACTGTCTTCCCGGAGATGCACGGCAAGAGCGAGAAGCTGACGCGTTCGCCGCAGAGTTCCTGACCCCGCGAGCGGAGATCACGCCACTACTGCCGCTACGGCTGGATTTCGAGAAACTCGGTGAGTTGAGCGTGCAGTGGGGCGTGTCAGTCGAGTCTCTCCTACGCCGATGTAAGGAAGTCGGCGCAGTCTCCGAAGCCACCTACCGGCGCGCCCATCAGCGACTCGCAACCCTCAGATCGTCGGGACTGTTCGTCAACGAATCGGTCCAAGGCTATCCAGGCGAGATACCGGCCTTACTCCGTTCAGCATTGGAAATGGCCGAGTCGACCGGACTGACGCTCAAAGAGCTTGCCGCCGAGCTCCGGATAAACCTCCCCAGACTGCGTCTACTACTGGGCCAGGGTGACACCCGGCCCGAGCTGAAGCTGGTCTAACAATCCCCGCTCGTTCGGCACCGCTTCGAGCACCCTCAGGGAATTGAGGATTCGGATTGACCCCACAGAACATAGACGAACTGAATCAATGACATAGATCTCGAATAGAGGCGTTTATCCTTCGTGCTCGTCATGTGAAGGAGCACTCGCTCTACATGGACTATGAGCAGCTAGGCCCGAGTTGGCCGCGTTACCTTCGAGATTGACCGAGATGAGGCGGGACAAACCTGGGTGACGCAAACACCCCCTCCCGAAGAGTCGTCGAGTCGGCTGCTGCGAGAGTCCTACCGCTGATTCTTCAAGATGAAGACTCATGCTTCAAACACACCCTGAAGGCGCTCGGCTGGTTTCTCCGGGACGTGGACCGAGACGACACACGCCATGTGCTCGCCAGCCTGAAAAAGGAATGGGCCGAATTCAACCCACGGGGTAAGGACATCGTTGCATACAGCGTGCAGGTCGGGCGCATCGGTGAAGATGCGCCCAGGGAACCAGTAGGGGACAACGTTCTCACCTTCGCATGGATTTAGGGCGACGTGGTTCATGGAGACAGTGAACGCCTCGCACAGACAGCTCTTCACGGAGTGCAGGAGCGGTACCGTGCAGCCGCTCCGCTCGTCTGTCGACTTATTCGGGGTCGGGGAAGATCCGTGCAGTCGTTAGCGCTAGCGGTGGTTTTCGCTGGTAAGCAGATCCCGTCGGGTTGTCTCAGTTCGCGGCGGCGCGGGTTTTGATGTGTCTGTAGATCGTCATCGGTGTGACTCCGCAGGTCTGGGCGATTTCGGTCATGGTGAACTGGCGGGCGTCGTACATGCGCTGGGCTTTGTTGATCAGGGCGGGGGTCATTTTCGCTTTGCGCCCGCCTTTGCGGCCTCGGGCGCGAGCGGCGGCCAGCCCGGCATCGGTGCGTTCTTTGATGAGGGCTGCCTCGTACTCGGCCATGAGGGCGAACATGCCGAAGACGAGTTTGCCGTGAGCGGTGGTGGTGTCCACGATCCCGTTAGTCAGTGAGCGGACCCCGACGCCGCGGGTCTGCAGGCTGGTCACGATGTCGATCAGGTCGCGAAGGTTGCGGCCGAGCCTGTCGATTTTCCAGATGATCAGAGTGTCGCCGGGGCGAAGGTCGGCCAGGCAGGCGTTCCACTGTGGGCGGTCGGCTTTGGTGCCGGTCGCGGTGTCGGTGTAGACCTTGAGGCAGTCCGCGGCGCCGAGCGCGTCGAGCTGCAGCTGCGGGTTCTGATCAGCGGTGGAGATCCGCGCGTACCCGATGTTGTGCCCCACCCGCAGAACTCTATCGGAACCCAGAGTCGGCAGGGTGTTGTGTGGCATTGATTGCGTGGTGGGTTTCGTGAGTTCGCGACCTGGGGAAATATCCTCGGGGGGCTGCCCGGTACTGGGGTCTCGCGCAGACGGTCGTTTGCGATAGATGCCGTGGCGCGGTTATTGACTGTTGAGGTCCACTACCGGCACGTCGTGTTCGGGGCTGGGAGTCCCCCACGGTGTCGAGCGCGGTCACAGCGTCCAGCGGCTGGGCATTTTGCGCGTTCGTCAGGGGACTCGCTCGCACCTTTAGGCGGAATCGCGGAGCTCGTGCTCGACGGCGCGTCGAATCCAGGCCGAGACGGACCGGTCGTCGGCAGCGGCTGCTGCGCGGATCTTCTCGAGTAGGTCGGCTGGGAAGCGGACCGGCACGGTGGCGGTCAGCCGACGTTGCCCGGGGCCTTGCGGTTCCTGGTTCTCTGGGCGGGCGTAGAAGTCGTATTCCTCGTCGGGGGTCATGGGCTGGTTCATCGGTCTCTCCGGTACTGGTCGGCGAGGTGGTTGGATGCCTGGTAGCAGCCGATGGGGCGGCATTTGGCGGGGTTCGCGTCCCGGGTTGGGGCGAGGGGGACCATGAGGACCTGGCCGTGGACCTCGGCGACCATCAGCCAGTGCGCGGGCAGTTTCGCGGGATAAAACATGGGGTCGGATGCCCAGACCTCGTGGATGTCCGCGATGCCCAAGCGGGGATGTTTGAACAGGTGCGCGGCTTGAACATCGATCTCGAACGGGTCGTCTCCATCGAGGAGGTCCAGATCGAAGAGTTCCGCCACAGAACTAAATGTATTACAAGTGACTACATTTGAACACCTAGGAGGCGCGCGCCACGACACCGGTACCTCGGGGGGCGGGAAGATCGCCCCTGCGGATGCGTCAACCACGTGCACATTCACGAGACGGTGCCGTTGTCATGGCTGGTCGTTGTCGGCTGCGGGATCTCGCAGTGGGCGCAGCGCTGCTGTGGATTCGCGCACCGGGAAGGGCACTGTCACGTTGTTTGCGGAACTTGGCGATTCGAGCCCGTTGGTGAGGAAGCCCGGCGGGCGTGCCCGGTGATCCGGGCCACGATTCGCCGCACGCACAGACATGCAGACCCGGGTGGCCAAGTTCGGTCCACGCATTCGCACACAAGGTCGGCGCCGACTCGGCGGCCGCCGTCGTCGTTCCCGCACAGTTGCATCATCACCTTCGATTGCACGGAGACCGGGCACCGCGGGCTGCGGTACCGGTCGCAGTGTCCCTCCTACAGTGTGGTCGGCGGCTTCTTGTACCAGCCGACGATGGCGTTCACCAGGTGCACGATGTTCTGGGTACGCATGATCGGCGCAGACGCATTCGGCTCGAAGTCATCGGACGCGTTGCTGGTCCGCCAGACGCTGGTCTCCGTGACCGGGGCGGCCATGTGGCGATCGAGGCGCTTGAAGAACATCGTGACGTCGCCGAGATCGGCCGTGTCCGGATCCCCGGACCTCAGGTCGTGAAACACCCCGCCCAGGACGCGCAGCATACCCACCGAGCCGAGCAGCGACTTGCGGCGCAGCTTCTGGGCCGTGGTCAGCTCCCCCTTGCCGTCGTCCCATCTCTCCCGGTCCGCCACGGGGTCGGCTTCCGTGAGAGTGGCGAAGTCGACGAAGGCGTTGGAGAGAACGTCGAGGAAGTCCTTGACCTGTTCGATCACCTCGGCGTCGGTCAGCGTGGATTCGGCCTTCTTGCTGATCCGGCCACCGGCTCCGGCGACGACGGCCCGAGTGATATCGGCGACATGCTTGGCGCCCAACAGGTTCGGGTTCCTCTGGGTCATCCGGTCCTGTTCGGGGTCGACCCACCCCTTCAGCAGCGGGTGTTCCATGACGTCGCCCAGGGTGCGGTTGGCGACCTTGTAGTTGTCGAAGCGGGCGCGGACGGCGCTGCTGATGCCCTTGGCGTTGTCGGCGACGTCGACGAACATCTGCCGGTGCTTGATCGGGTCCAGTTCGACGTAGATGTCCAGGCCAACGTACTCCCTCTTCAGCCGCCCGATCTGGGCGACGAGCTTTTCGCGGTCGGCTTGCAGCTTCTCCATCCGCTCCGCGGAGATCTTGCGCGCCATGCTGCGGTCGACGAGGGCGATGTCGCTGGTGATGCGCCTCTTCTCGAGATCCACGCCCAACACGCGGTGCTGACCGTCGATGGTGGACAGGCAGGCGACGCCGCCGATCGCCCACGGGACGGTGAGGTAGCCGACGTCGTCGGATCCCTGGACGTTCTCGAAGACACAGCCGCCGTTGTCCCGAGCAAGGAGGGCCGGGGCCAGCCATTCCTCCTTGTCGTCGAGGTACTTGCCGAACTGCTTGGCGTGATTGCGGTCAACCTTGCGGTTGTCCTTGTCGACCACGTTCGGGTCGGGGACCGGCAGGATCGTAGGCAAATCGAGCAACGGAACGCGGGTCGAGTAGACGACGCGGCCGCCCTGGACTGTCCTCATGGCCAGGTAGGTGCTGCTGGAGATCGGCTTGGAGAGCCGTAGCGGGTCAATGGTGATGCTCACGGTTACTTCCTATCACGTTAGTTTAGATCTTATCGACTTAAGACAGACCCCTAAACTACGCCGCAACACCTTAAACATCAAGGTAAGTTCTTAAATCAGCGATCAAGATTTTGGTGACTCGCATAGCTAACCACCAGAGGGTAAAAATCTATGCGGGAAACCGGGGAGATGATCTCCGTGACCAGGACGAAGAGACGCCGCAGCAGCCTGTCGGCGAAGACCAACCAGCGACACAACACCACCAGCCCGGCCGCAAGAAGATGAGTACGGCCTCGTTCGGGCTGCTGGCGCAGAAAGGTACCGCATCGACGACCTCGCTGCCCGCAACGCGCTGGCCCTGGTGTGGCCCAGCACGGCACCTCCCCGCCGTCGACCTCGATCGGCACCCGCGGCGCCGAGGGGGCGGCAGGGCTGTGTCGGTTCTCGCCGGGGCGTTGGACTTCGACGCCTCGGTGGTCGGCATCGTGTCGCAGCCGTTTTGGCTGGGGGATATCGGCACTGTCACGTTGGTGGGCTGCGCGGCCGCTGGGAAGATCCGTGGGGTGAACACCGCAATGCCGTCATACAAGGGACACCGCTACCCGGGCGAGATCATCAACCACTGCGTGTGGTTGTACTTCCGGTTCCCGCTCAGCTTCCGTGAGGTCGAGGAGATGATCCTCGAACGCGGTGTCGTGGTCAGCTACGAGACGATCCGGCGGTGGTGCGCCAAGTTCGGGCAGGCCTACGCCAATCAGCTGCGCCGACGGCGGGCGCGGCCCGGTGACAAGTGGTACCTCGACGAGGTCTTCATCCGCATCAATGGCACCCAGCACTACCTGTGGCGCGCGGTCGACCAGGACGGCAACGTGCTCGATGTGCTGGTCCAGTCCCGCCGAAACGCGGTGGCGGCCAAGCGGTTCTTCCGCAAGCTGCTCAAGGGCCTGCGATACGTGCCGCGGGTGATCATCACCGACAAGCTGGGCAGCTACCAGGTGGCGCACCGCGAGGTGGTGTCGTCGGCCGAGCACCGCCGATCACGCTACCTCAACAACCGGGCCGAGAATTCCCATCAACCGACCCGCGCCCGGGAGCGGGCGATGAAACGGTTCACCTCACCCGGGCACGCGCAACGCTTCCTGTCCGCTTTCTCGGGAATTTCACCGCATTTCCGGACCCGCCGCCACCGGCTCTCGGCGACCGAATACCGACAGGTGATGGCCGACCGCTTCGCCGTCTGGACCGAGATCACCGGGCAGGCTACCGTCGGCTGACCGGCACCCATCCGACCGCGATCACCCACCCGCAAAATCGGCCAACGGGCTCGAATCGCCAAGTTCCGCAAACAACGTGACAGTGGCATTTCGGATCCGTGCCCGGGCGATAGCCGATCGGCTCTGTCGGTCTAGGCGAATTCGCCTGGCGGTTACGCCAGTTGGACCACGAATTCGCCGGGCATTACCGGGAGGTGTAAGCCAGCAAGACGCCAGATCATTCCAGACCGAACAGCGAGGAAGGTGAGTTGCCACCCCGGTGAGGTTCGCGGTCTCTCCAGATCTGGGCGGCTCAGGTATCGCTTCTGGTATCGATCGTCGGCGAGAGTGCTCCTTGGATCATGGTGGGGTCGCTGGTCGCGAGGGTGAGCGCGCGTCGGGCGGCTTGGGTGATGAGCATCCGATCGAAGGGGTCGCGGTGAGGCCAGGGGAGTGCCCCCGCCATGATGGCGTCCGCGCTGTCGATCGCGAGGGTTTCCGCGCGGAGGTGGATGATGGTTTCGCCCCAGACTGAGAGCAAGGCGTGCCCGCCGGGGAGTTTGCCGGTGCTGGTTTTTATCGAGACTTCCCAGGCGGACGCGGCCGATACCACGAGTTCGGTCGACGGTGTGGCGAGTAGTTCGAGAACCTGTGGCGACATCTTCTCTGGCGCTGCGGTCAGCCAGAGCAAGGCGTTTGTGTCCAGGAGTACGGTGCGCGTGATCACTCGCGGCCTTCCCAGAGGCCGAGCTCAGATTCGTCGAGCGGTGCGTCGAAGTCGTCGGGAACGGTGATCTTCCCCGTGAGCTGACCGAAGGTGCGCGGTGCCGGCGCCGACGGCGACAGGATCGCCACGGGCCGGCCGTGGCTGGTGATCGTCACCGGTTGACCGGTCGCCTCGACCTCGGCGAGGAGTGCGTTGAGTTTCGTCTTCGCCTCGGTGCTGCTGATCGTCCTCATGTGGCCTATGATATCCCGGCAGGATCGGTAAGACTAGTGACACTAGTGCGACTAGTTGTCATAATATAAATTATCGGCGTCTGTAGCTATCGAGTTATTCCTCAGGTGAATACCCAGGTCAGACTGCTATTGGACTGTCTCTGCTCAGTCATTCGGTGACTTGCTCACTTTAGTTGTCGCATTGTGAGCAACACGCTCAATTTAGTTGTCGCACGGACTCGTCTCGTGGTCTAGCTTCGTTGTTGCATGACTGCCGAGCTAGCCGAATCCTGGGTCCAGCTAGGTTCTTTCCCTTCGGTTGCATTCAGGCTCACTCCAGGGCTCGGTCGACGCGACTATCACGCCAGCCGATGCAGCTTCGGTAGCCTCCGAATAGGGTTGCCCCTTATCGGCAGATTCGGTCCTATCGCGGTCAGCGGCACACCTTCTCGCCCGACATCGACGCCGACACCCAGGTGTTGATCGACCGGCCTTCAGCTTCGTGAACTCACGCACTAACGAAATGAGCTAACTCAGGTCAGAACATGTCCGTCGTCGCCCGTAGCGTTGCTTTCACGACCGCTCGAAAATATGGAGGGAAAGTCCGAATGAGTCCAGTCGCTGATCGGATGTGGAGCATTCGCGATGCCCTGCTGCTCTGGTTGTACGAAGAGAAAGCTCAGGGCAATAACGCTCCCCAGAATATTGATCGCAATTCCATTCAGACCACCGCAAAGTGGCGGGCCGACCCGATCACTGAGCCAGAAGTGAACGCAGCACTTGACTATCTGAAGGACCAGGGCCTTGTTGCCGGCGCAGGTGTATGGGGCGGTGGAGTACTACGTCCCCGCATCACTTCGCGAGGCGAAAACCAGGTCGCCTCTGGGCTGTCCGTTTGTCCCGATCCCCCACAACAAGCGAACACAACGGGAGCGACCAACAACTACCACATCACCACACACGGACCAGCGAACGTCGCAGTTAACAGCCAAGACTTTAGCCAAACCCACGGTCTCGAAAGCGCGACAGACAAGATTCAGGCGGTGGTGGAAGCGCTTGAGGGCTATGTTGCCTCGAACGAGCCTAACTCAAGCAGTGCTCAGGTTGTCGCGGCCGAACTCCGCGAGGCATCGAAAGACCCTCACGCCAAGAAAGGCGCGCTGCGCGCACTGCTGGCAACTGCAATCAGCGCAGTGGCCGTATCGGCCGGAACGGAGGCAGGCAAGCAGATAACCAGCCTCGCCGTAGAAGCGATACAAACCCTGGGCTGAGTCACACTCCCCATTACCAGCACCCACACCGGGGCCAGCTCGATTCCGTTTGCGTGGCGCCCGGGTAAGGCATCCATGTCAGAGTCTTGCACTAGCGTAACCAGCCTGGATAGAGGAGGAAGCCTTGGGTTTGCTGGACGATGTAAACGCGCAGATTGCCAAAACGATCAAGCCGGTGATGTCTGTTTCAAAGAAGCAGGAGTCCAGCACCTCAGTGCCGGAGGCGACCGACCTGGGCTTTGCAGAGGGAAAGCTGGTTTCTGCCACGTACCTCTACACGGACATGCTCAACTCTTCGGGTCTCGCCGCGATCGGCGACAAGGAAGCGGCAGCACGGGTATTCCGAGGTTTTCTCAACGTCAGCACCAAGATCATGCGCTTTCACGAAGGTCACATTCGAAGCTTCGACGGCGATCGGGTAATGGGCATCTTCACGGGAGAAAACAAGGAAGACCGTGCCGTTAAAGCCGCCATGAGAATTAAGTGGGCGGTCGACCAACTTGTCACACCTGCAGTTCACTCCGAGTTTCCAAGTCTCAAATCCGCCGGGTGGACCTTAAAACAGTGCAGCGGAATCGCCACAGGCGAGACTCTCCTTGCTCGCGCAGGGTTTCGGGGCAGTGATGACATGATCTCGATCGGGCCAGCGCCCAACCTAGCAGCCAAGCTGAGCGACATTCGCGCGAACGCAGCAGCCGGGTATGTCACACGAATCGGTAAAGGGACTTACGGCAGACTGTCGCAATCGCACCGACTGTCAGACGGCAAAGAAATGTGGAAAGGCACCTGCCAACTCACAATGGGTGGCAAGAACTATGACTACTACCGGACCAGCTACTCTTGGAAATTCTCATGAGCAGTTCCGACCCGGTTGGCACCGGCTGGAGGATCCACTCGGCACTGATCGACTGGACCGGCAAAGTGGACACGAAGGCATCGTTCGCCCTAACGATCGAGAGCGCCGTTCTAGCCGGAGTAGTTGCGCTGTCGAGCAAGGGCCGCGTGTTTAGCGATCTAACCGGATGGTCGCTGTTCTGGTACGTCATCGGTGTCTTGCTGCTTGTAGCAGCGGTCGCATCTGCAGCATGGGTGGTCCGCCCGCGACTCCGATCGACGAATCTCGCTAAAGAGTCGCAGAACAACTTCATTTACTTCGGGCACCTGCGAGAACTGACGCCTGACGCTGTGCAAGCACACCTGGAGAACAGCCCTATCCTGCCCGTGCTGTCAAAGCAGCTAGTTGACATGAGCAAGATCGCCTGGGCGAAGCACCGGGCCGTGCAAATATCGATGAGCCTCGCACCCATCGGTGTTGCTGCTCTAGGGCTAGCTGCAACCTATGGGTAAATCACAGAGGGGCAGTATGCATTGCGCCGTAAGCCGACCGTCTGGCCTGAGTTGGCTCACGTTTCGGCGGCTGACCGCAGCGGCTCACCCCGCGTCGCGGCTCGCACGCCTCACGAGCTGCGGAGATCCGCATGTCCTTGCCACAAGGAAGCCCCCGTGTCGGCGAGTTGCTTCTTGCGCTGGTCATAGTCAGGCATGACCCGACCGAGCAGCTGCCAAAACGCAGGCCCATGATGTGCTTCGCGAAGATGCGCTAGTTCGTGCGCGAGGACGTACTCGACCAGCGTGGGGCGGAGTTGCATTGTTGCCCAGTGGATGCGCACACGGCCGCTGGGGAGTGCGGCTCCCCACTTGTTGCCGAGGTCAGCGACTTCGACCGCTTGCGGGTCGACTCGGAGGCGGGCAGCCCAGTCCTTGGCTCTCGGTTTGAGCCATGCGAGGCCGGTCGTGCAATACCAGGCGATGATGTGCTGATGGCCGGAATCGCTGAGCGATCGCGGAAGTATCAGCTTGCCGCGCCGCAGGCTCACGCGGTGATCATCGGTGTCGGTGATGCGGAGTTGGTAGCTGCGCCCGAGGTAGAGGAAGCCCTCGCCGCTGACCAACTCCTTGGTGACGGGCGTGTGGCTATGAGCTTCCTTCTCGGCGAGCTTGCCGTAGATCCATGCACGCTTGGAGGCCAAAAATCGCTCCAGCTCAGCGCGTTCCACGTCAGGGGCTGCGGTCAGGCGCAGGCTGCCATCACGGTCGATGGTGAGCTTCGCTTTGCGGCTGCTGCCTCCGGTGTCGACCGGTACGGACATCCCGTCGAGGCGCAGCGTCATGACGCCGGGGTTCATTGCCGCCTCCGGGAGGTGAGCAACGACTGGTTCGCCTTAGCGAGTTCCATCAGCTTGTCGGCCAGCGGCTCTTGTTCCTCGAACGGGAACAGGTCGCGGTCATCAAGTGTGTGGATCAGCTGTTTGCGCAGTGTGTCCTGAGCGTGCGGGTTGTGCCAGAAACGCACGATGCTCGCGCCTCGTTCGATTTCGACGACGATGTCCTGGGCGAGGTGAACAATGTCGATCCGCACCTCGTCGGGCAGTGTCGCATCGGTGGCGAACTCAGCTTCAAGCAACCCGTAGAACCGCGCAACCAGCGGGTCTTCGTGGACGGCGCCGCCGCTGCTGTCGTCCTGCGCGTCATCGAGGAGTTCGGTAAGCGCCAGGGCCAACTGGTCCCACTTGCCGGTGAGAGTGTTGAGGATGTCGTCGAGCCGCTCGGAAAGCTTGGTGTAACGGGCGGGGTCCTCATCGAAATTCTTGCGAATGTGGTACCGCAGCGCGTGCTCCATCTCCGAGGCTTTGGCCTTCTCGGACGTAAGACCCTGCACCTTGGCGAGGAAGTCGGGATCAGTGATCGATACCGGCGGGATTTTCGTGGCAATATCAAGCGCGGTGACATGCTCGTCGATTAACTTCCGCACTTTCTCGCCGAATAGCGAGCTGTCGAAGTCACCAAGCCCGTCGTCACGGTATCGCCGTTTGGCCGCCAGTGAGATGACGCCTAACCGCTTGGCATCCTTGACGAACGGCAGGGCCTCGGGACGCGGCATGACAGTGTCCATCGTCGATAGGAACTCCTTGAGCCGAACACCGAATCGAGCGCGGAGCGCCTCGTCGGCTAAGACCTCGACACACGCCTCAACGTCCTGTGCAGTATCGAATGTGTCGATTCCAGCCTGAGCGAAGATCGCGATGACCCGTGCGTGACGGTCACGCAGCTTCGGCAGTTCGTCTTTGATCGATGCCAGCGCACCGATCGCATCGTCAGCATCTTCTGGCGCATAGGCCCTGAGCGCCTTTTGTAGATGCGCACCGACGCCGTAATAATCGACAAGCAGTCCGACGGATTTGCCGGTGGCAGTGCGGTTCACACGGGCGATGGCCTGTAATAGTTCCGCGTCTTGAATTGAGCGGTCAAGGTAGAGAACCTGCTCGATAGGTGCATCGAATCCGGTCAGCAGCATTGTTCGCACGATCAGGAATGCGACCGGGCTGGCCTTCTCGCCGGGCAACCCCAGCTTCTTTTTGAAGTCCTCGATCACCGCGTCCTGGCGTGATTTGTCTGTCCACTGCGCCCACGTCGGATCGTCGTTGTTGCTGCCCGAGATCACCGGAACGAATTCAAGTGCCTTGAGCAGTTCTAACTGGTCAGCGGCTCGCACGAGAACTTGGGTCTTGCGGTCAAGCTGGTCGACGTCTGCATCAGCGTTGAGCAGAGGGGCTGGCAGTGCCTCAATCTGCGCGACCAGGTCGTCGCGCGCAGCGATCAGCGCTTCGCGGTAGCGCACCGTCGCGAGTCGGCTCGACGCGGTGACCTGCGCTTTGAATCCGTTCGGCATGACCGTCGAGACGTAGTGCCACAGCATTGACTTCGCCTTCGCTGCGATCAGTTTGGGCGCTTCGACCACCGCCCCAGTTGTGGCGTAGCGGGCCTTGAGCTCCTCGACCTCAGCATCGCTGAGCTCGGCGAACATATCCTCAAACAATTCATCGAGGTCACTGCCGCCGGCCACCGCACCCTTTGCTGTGCGCCCTTCGTAGAAGATCGGGACCACTGCACCGTCGGCTTCTGCCTGGCGGATTGTGTACTTGTCGATGAACTCACCAAAGACCGATTCGGTGCGCTTCTTGCCAGCGCGCATGATCGGTGTACCGGTGAAGCCGATCTTGGCGGCGTTCGGCAGTGCCGCCATCAGGTTGGCGTGCAAGGTGGAGGTTTGGGAACGGTGCGCCTCATCGACCATGATCACGATCGACTCATCGGTGTTAAGTACGCCAAAGGCCTCGGCCTTGTCGTCACCCTCAAGCCCCTCATCGGAATTGGCGGCATCGGTGTCGCGGTACTTGTGGATCATGGCGAACACCAGGGCGGGACCGTGCTCGGCCAACATAGTGCGCAGCTTGGACGACTTTCGGGCCCGCTGAACCGCCTCGCCCGACAGCTTGGCTGTCGCGGCCAACTGCTTTTCCAGGTCAGTACGGTCGGTAATGATCACAACCTTGAAAGCTCGCAATGCGGGGTCGGACCGCATCGCACGCACCAGGAACACCATGGTCAGGGACTTGCCCGACCCCTGGGTATGCCAGACCAGCCCACCGCGACGGTCATGCTCACCGTCAATTTTGCGGGTTTTGCCGGTGCGGAGACGAACGAGTGCTTTGCTAACGGCTCGGAACTGCTGATAGCGAGCTACCAGCTTGACCCGTCTACCACCGAACTCGGTGAACAGCGTGTAGTGACGAACGATGTCGAGCAGATTCACTGGGGTGAGCATTCCGGCAACCAAGAGTTCTTGCCCGGTCAGTTCCGCTGTGGGCTTGCCGAGCTGCTTAGCCAGTTGATCGCGGCTCAGCGGTGCGGGGTCCTTCCATTCCAGGAAGTGCTCGGCCCCCGAAGTGAAGGTACCGACGCGTGCTTTATCCCCGTAGGTCGAGACAACGAACTGATTGGTCCAGAACAGTCGCTCGTTGCCTTCTGGAGCACCCAGGTCGCGCTGATTAGCGTAGCGGCGCAGCTGATTGATGCCCGCCGCCATACGGTCGGTGACATACGGGCTTTTGCACTCGATCACCACCAGTGGGATGCCATTGACGAACAGCACGACATCCGGCACAACGAACTTCTTGGCTTGTCCGCCAGGTTCATCGACCCGGAACTGATTAACTGCGAGGAAGTCGTTTCGTTCGGGATGATCGAAGTCGATGAACTTCACACGCTGGTTGCGGCCCTGATCCCAATCGGGCAGCCCGGGCACCGAGACGCCTTCGAGCAAACGATCAGTCATGCGCTCGTTGATCTCGATCAACTTGCCCGTTTCGGTGCGCGTCAAGGTAGAGACGGCTTCCGACAGGCGCAAATCATCCAGCCACGGCTCGCCGTCGGGTCCGAGGTTAATCTGCCGCAACATTTTTCGTAGAGTCGTTTCGACGAGCGACTCTCGAAACGACTCACGGCCAGTCACACCAGGATCGGACTTCGAACCTTCGATATGGAGCCAACCAAGGCTGATCAGCTGATCCAGTAGCGGCTTCTCGGACTCCGTGTATTCGGCGCCGGAAGTCACGAGGCAGCCTCCAGAGGTACACGGACTCGACCTGCCAACAGATCCGACATGAGTCCCACCTTGAGTATCTGCGACTTTTCAAGACGGGATTTCTCTTGGGCGATTAGGTGATCAGCGGAAGCGACCCTCTCGGCTACTTGATGTTGTATATCAATGCCAGGTAGTGCAATTGTGACTTTTCGAAAGTCGGCAAGGGTGAGCTTTTGCCTGGTCACACCGGCTGCAATCATTCCAATCTGCTGCTTGACTGGTAGTGAGTTTATGTACATAACCAGCCATTCAGGGAGAACAATATTGCCATTCGGACGGATCCTAATTATGTCCGCAGTTATTACGCCAGAAGGAAAATCTGCCGGGTGAAGCGCCGCAGTACCTGGGGGATCGCCCATTTTGGTAACTAGCACATCTCCCGGGTCGGTCCGATGGGAATTTAATTCGCGCGCCTTGCGCGGAGAAACAAATACTTGACTTTTACTATCGAATACCCCGGATTGAATATCGCGGACGAAGACCACGGGAACTCCGTAATTGCGATAGTCGGAGGCTACCAAATTACTTCCAAAGGGACCGATTGCAGATCCAAACTGGCCTGGTGCCACCAAATCGGCGATGCAGTGTCGATCCGAATGCCGGTGATCGTCACGCTCCACCAAATCAGCCATTAGTCCTGCCCGAGCAAGCTTGAGCTTCGCGATGATCTGCTCGGTGGCGCGGATCTGGTCGTCCAGCGTGTCCAGGATCTCCGCGATCCGCCGCTGCTCCTCGTACTCGGGGATTTTGAGCTCGATCGAACGCATTTCCGCTTGAGTAAGTTTGGTTCGTGTACCGCCCGAGATGAACCGGCGGATATCGCGATGGACTAGGCTCCAGTACACGAAGTTTTGATCATTTCCGCGTACGGCTCTAATGATATGGGCGTGGTTGTTGACCCAGGATGGTCCAGTAATTCGATACGCGATCGGCCTTCGTGCATAATCGTCGAAATTCCCACCATCCTCGGCCAGCAGAATTAGCGGCTCGTCGAATAGCGGTTTGTCGATCCAACCTTGCTGACCGTTGGCCCCATAGTAGGGCACGTCGCCGAGGCGCTTACTTCGTTCCTCTGAGTTGATCGGACAACGCAGCGAATCGAGCACGTCGACGATCTCACCTAGTGTGGTCGTCCGCCAGTCACTCATATCCGAGCTCCTTGAGGAACCCGGCAAGTTTTTCGGCCGCAGAATCACGATTAGCTTCAAGATCGGCGAGCGTTACTTGGTATTTGTCCCACCAAGATTCGAACGAGTCGACAATGCTTCGCCTATGTCGGGTGACACGTTGGTCGGCCACGGTGAGGATGTTGGTCTGGAACAAATCGAGGACAAGTTCGCGTGCAGTAGAGTCATCGAGTCCCTGACTAGCATCGCTCAACTTCTGCGCGAACCCGGCTCTGTCCGCCTTCAGTTGTTTCCTAGCGGCCGTGAGTTGCGCCTTCAGCTTCTTGAGCTCGGCGGGCGATAGTTCCTCTGGAGCTTCGTCGGCTTCGTCATCGTCGGGTTTGGCCGTGGCAGCCTTGATGGTCGAATCAAGTTCGGCAACTACAGCTTCGATCGTCGCTAAGCCCTCGAGGTACTCGGGCAAAAGGGCGCGGGCGACCTTGTGGTCAAGTGGGTCGACCTTCGCCTTCTCCTCCGCGAGAGCGTCGAGCACGGTACTGACCCAGGCGTCGATCAAGCCTTTGAATCCAATGTTGGCCAGCGTTTTGAGATCAGCTTGGTTGTCACCCCACCAGCTGGCGATGATGCCGCTGACCTGGAAGCGGTCGAGCATGCCGACGGGTTGCAGCGTCGTCTGGAAAGTGGAGACCAGTTGCTTGCGGAGGTCGATCAGGTCCGAGGTCGCCTCGAGCTCCGTGAAGCAGTGCCGTTCGGTCTTCCACCAGGCTTCGATCGCGCGGGTGACGGCAGTCTCGGCTCCCGTGACCCCAGTGTTGGTCTCGATCAGTTCCTTGAGCTGACGTTTGGCCGTGATAGTGGCCACGAATTCGAGGTAGTCGGCGTCACGTTCGACCAGAAGGTCGTCGACATTGAGGCCGTGGGTGGTGAACAGCTCTGACTTAGCGGCCACCTCGGTCTTCTGGATGCCGCCGTGCAGGTGGGCGCGCACGTCCTGTGGTTCTGGGGGTGGGGTGGTGTCGACGTAGCGGCGAATATTGAGGTTGTCGTCGTTCTCTTTCAGGTCTTGGCGACTGACGACCTTGGCGAACGCGGGGATGTCGTCGAACTCGCGGTACGCGGAGACGATCTTCTCGATGTGCTCAGGTTCGAGGTAGTTCTGCGCGCGACCTTCGCGGTACTCACGGTCAGCGTTGATGAACAACACCTTGTTTTGCCGTTCGATGGACTTGGAGCCCTTGTGGCGCAGGATCAGGATGCAGGCGGGAATGCCGGTGCCGTAAAACAAGGACGGGCCGAGGCCAATGACGGCTTCGATGATGTCGTCGTCAAGCAAGCCCGACCGGATACGACCCTCATCACCACCGCGGAACAACACGCCGTGCGGCATGACGGTGGCGACCATGCCGTCGGTGTGGGTGACGGCGAGCATGTGCTGGACGAACATGAGGTCGGCCTTCTTGCCGGACTCAGGGGTATAGCCATAGCGGAAGCGTTCAGGAAACGGGATGGCGTCCTTGCTGTAATTCAGCGAGAACGGCGGGTTAGTGATGACGCGATCGAAACGCATCAGCTCGCCGCCCTGAATGTGGGCAGGATCTTCGAGCGTGCCGTCGTCGTTGTTGCGCAGGTCGGCGTCAGCAATGCCATGCAGCAGCAAATTCATCTTGGAAATAGCCCAGACGCTACCGTCTTTCTCTTGCCCGGCCAGTGCAAGGTTGCGGGGGTTGCCGCCGTTCTCTTCGACATAGTCCTTGGACAGGATCAGCATGCCACCCGAGCCTGTGCAGGGGTCGTAGACGCTCATGCCCTCTTGTGGGTCGGCGATCTGCACCATGAGGCGCACAACCGAGCGGGGCGTGTAGAACTCGCCGCCCTTCTTTCCGGCTGAATCGGCGAAGTCACTGATCAGGTATTCGTATGCGGCACCGAGGAGGTCCGGGAACTCAAAGCGGCTCTGCTGCAAGGATTCCTTGTTGAAGTGCATGATGAGTTCGCGCAGCTTCTTGTCCGACATCTGCGACTGCCCGACCTTGCGGGTGAAGTCGATGTGCTGAAGCACGCCATCGAGGGCGGGGTTGCGCTCTTCGAGGGCCTGTAGTGCTTTGTTCAGTTCGTCACCGACCTGCTTGTGTGCGTGGTCGCGCAGATACGGCCAGCGGGCACGTTCGGGGACGTAGAAGGTTTTGTAGAACGACGAGTTCTCAGCCCGCTTTTCGGCTTCGGCCTGATCACGCCCTTTGGCAAGCTGGTCGGCGATGACCTTCTCACGCTCAGCCTCGAACTGATCCGACGAGTACTTCAGGAACAACATCCCGAAGATGTATTCCTTGTAGGCCGACGCCTCCATCGATCCGCGCAGCACGTCGGCCGCCGAGAAGAGGTGCCGTTCGAGCTGCGGCAAGGTCAGGCGGGCCATAGAGGAATCCTTGCTGGTGAGGGTCGTTAAAGTATAGGTGTCGCGCTGTGGTGGTTGGCCGGGTGTGGGGCACGGCCCTGCGCTGTCGCGTCGCGGGCTGTATCGCGGTCTCATGCCGCGCCGCGCTCCCGCTTCTGGCGATGGCCACACAGGACTGCGACCGACTCTGTCGGTTTTTCTGCTCTGGGAGTGCGAGGAGTTGGGCGCGTTGGTCGGCGAACACCGCCATCGTGGCCTGGTTTTCTTCTGCAGGGCCGAATTCTCCTCGCGGAGTCGGGCGACGGTGCGTCTGAGGGTCTGGATCTCTTCCTCCAGCTTGGTGTACTTAGCCTCTCGGGGCGCCGCGTCGGTGACGGCGGCGTCCCATTCGGCGGTGATCTGCGTTGCCCGGTTCATGGTGGCGGGCTGACCCCGCCTCGACGTGCAGGTTCGCCTTGGTCAGGCGGCCCTCGGTCTTGGTCGCCGTCCCGGTCAGGAGTCGCCGCATCGCCTCACGCAGCTTACCCTCGGTTGCCGGCGCGACGGGCGAGGTGCGCTTCTCTGCCTGTTCCGTCATCGTGGCTCCTGAAGGGTGACCCTGCGGACGTCGTCGAGTTGTTTCTGCAGCCGTTCTCGGTGGACGGCCGCCATGCGCTTTGTCCTTCAGTTTGTCGGCTAGGTCGGCTTCCCGTGCCGCCAGACAGGCAGGTGCTTATCGGCGATGACCGAGTTTCTGCAGGTGGCGGGGCTGCACATGCTGGGGATCGGGCCACTCGGGAAATACGCCAGCGAGTTGCACGCCAACGAGATCATGCTGCTGGCCTACTACATCACCGCCGTCAACATCGAAGCCACCTTCCACGGCGTCCATGGCAGCGACTACCAGCCCTTCGAGGGCATCGTCCTCACCGACACCTTCCAGATCAGTGAAGAAGACGATGTCGCCGACCTAGACCTCTTCCCGCAGAACAACGCGCGCATCGAACGGCAGCAAAAATCCCCGTTTATGAGCCACTTCAACGCTTACCGTCCGGGACACGGTTTCGCCAGGAACCGAATGCATCAAAACTCATGCTCGAAACACTGAGCGCAAAACATCGGCGTGTCAGTGGGTTATGAGACGCTGCAGGCGTGACGATGCTGGGATACGCGCGAGTATCAACAGAGGATCAGACCACTGATCCGCAGACTGACGCTCTGACCGCGGCAGGCTGCTGGCACCTGGTGTTGGGGTGTACCCCAACCTGACATCTCCTGCGACAGGGCAGGACTAGGGTTGAGGAGTGGATGTCCACCGAGAACGCCCGACATCTGGTGTCGTCACAACGAAACGGAACATATGTCGGGTTGGGCTCCTGACTCTGCGTAAAGCATCCTGGCGCGATTGGCACGCGACCTTGTCAGCAGTTGAGCTTAGGATTTCAGGTTGTGACACGACCACCCATTAGTGACGACATTGCTGCCACCGTCGCACGATTCTACAGCGGCGGTACCGGCCCTACCCACACGAAGCTCAGCGCAGCATTCCGCCGCAGTGGGTATATCGATTCGGACCCTTACGATTCCGAGACACGCACCCCCAGCAAGGAAGTCCGAGTATCCACTGTGCTGGGAGCTGCAACTCGGCGGCCTGCGAAAGCGCGCGAGCTGGTAGACGCACTCCTACGAGACTTGCGGGCCGATGGATTCTTCGACGACGGTTTGATTCCGCGTGATGTGCTTACCCGAGCACAATCCGCATTTCAGAAGCAGGGATGGAAGCTATCAGACGAGGGAGAACTACAGAACGCTGCTCCAGTAGACCTCGATACTGGAGGTCGGCCCGCCCTCGATGAGCAGCTGCACCGACTGCAGCAAGCCGACGGCGACCCGGCGCTGGCACTCGGATCAGCGAAAGATCTACTTGAGGCTATTGCGAAGTTCGTGCTCCACGAACTGAACTGGCCGATCAACGAGAAGACCGACTTTCCACAGCTGTGGTACTTCGCCCGCGAGCGGCTGAACATCCTTCCGCAACAAGTCGCAGGCAACACACCCGGAGCAAATAACATCAAAGCAATCCTGCAAAGCGCCTGGAAGATCGCCGAGCAAGTAAACGAGCTGAGGAATGCTCAGGGCACAGGCCATGGAAGGACGTTGCCAACCGGCGTACCGCCCGAACTTGCGCGCCTAGTAGTGAGAGAGGCATGTAGCGTCGCCGAGTTCACACTGGCCACACTCGATCGATCGCGCCCTCCGTACTTTCGTACCGGGTAAGCACTCCAGGCAATGCCACGATAGGGAAAGCCGGAATGAAAGGGTCCGTCGTGATGGATCTGGAGACATATGTTGGCCAGGTGTGGAGTCCCGCCGTCCGCCCGCTTGCTGATGAGGCATGGCGGTGCTACAACGCCGGAGCTTTTCGCGCTTCCATCGCCGCCACCTGGACTGCGGTCACTGCCGATATCATCTCGAAACTCACCCGTCTTGCAGATGATGGCGACGCCAAAGCGGCCGACTTCCGTGACAAGCTCAGCAGCGCTAAAGCCCAGGGCATCACCCCGCCCGGTGTACGCGCTATGCGCGAGATCGAAGACACACTTCTGGCTGAGGCCGAGGCCTTCGAATTTATCGACTCTATCGGCGCCCGCGAGTTGGTGCGGATCCGCGAGGATCGCAACCTGTGCGTCCATCCGTCACTCCGGGGGCTAGGCAACGTTTACGATCCTCGTCCCGAGATTGCCCGTGCCCATCTAGCGGTAGCGTTGTCAACGCTCCTGACTCACCCACCCACCCAAGGTCGTAAGGTTCTCGAAGAGTTCAAGGCCTACATTTGCGACACGTACTTCGTGCCCACAACGCCGCATATCCAGGCCACCTTCTTCGACAGAGTTCGGACGGCGACCCGCCGCAACATCGTGTCCCTCGCGGCGAAGCATGCGCTCCTCGAGATCCCACCACCGGAAACAGTGCCGCTGACGCCGATTGAACACGCCGACCGGATGGCGACGGCCGTCAAAGCCTTCGCTCTTCGAGATCGCGAACTAGTGCGAAGTCTTGTGGTCGATCTCAGTGCGCGATTTCAGCCACTGGACGGCGCTACACAGCTACGCGCGCTCCTGCGTCTCGGTGATCAGGACTTCTTCTGGGACATGGTTGATCCGGCACTTGCCAGCCGGATCAACGAGCAGCTAAGTCAGCTTCCGATGGCGGCTAACACGTGGGAGCCGCTTCCTGTGGAGACAGCAGCATACCTTGCGCTGATTCGAGAAGACCTCGCCCGCGAACGTCTGCCGATCCTTGAACAGCAGTACTCCACACTGGCACCACTGCACCGGACGAACATCGCTGCCGCGCACCCGGATCGGTACTTCGTCCCGACCGTGATCAGTTCCGTGAAAGAGGCTTACAGCTTCCGCGTGGGCGAACAAGCTGGCCAGCTTGCAGTCCAGCACGCGCCGTACCTGTCGGTGCAAGATCTTAAGTCGGTGCTTGTTGAATGGGCCGCCAACGACCAATGCCGCATCGCGGCACTTATGCCCGGTCTTGCGGTTTCGTTGTTTCACGCCACTGTGCACCTCGGCGGTGAGCGGGCCCAAGCGTTCGAAGAGTTTCTCGCCACCGTGCGTGAAAAGGACGAAGAGCCTGGTAGCTACTACACATACCCAGACTTGGAGAGGACCCTGCAAGTCGCTAGACCCAGTGGTCGCTAGCGGCTCGCTGGAACCGTACGCGACGCTAGCCTGAAAGCGGCAGACAGTGTGGCCGTCGCGTCAGCGAACGTCCCCCGCACATGGCGGTCGGCAAGCTGTGCCAAGGTCAGCAAATACGGGCCAACCGGGGCACCCCGCGGGAAACCTGCGAGGTCTTCCCCCTGTCCCGAGCAACGGTAGTCCTCCACCTCAGTAGCTAAACTCCACCAATCAAAAACAAACGTTTGTGGGGTCAACCTCAACACGTAAACACGGAAAGACAGAAATACGGCGGTACAGAATTAGGAAGAGGGAAGTTGGGCGAGGAAACGATCCTGATCAGCGAGGGCGACCTCGCTGAGGCTGCCGGGGCGGATGCGGAAGCCTATGAGGTGCAGTTGCTTGGGGCGTTGATGTGGGCGCCGGAGCACCTCGCTGCCACCGCGGCCGGGCTGATCGGTCCCGCCGATTTCTACCGGCCCGCCGCGGGCGAGCTCGCCGCGGTGATCATTGAGCGCATCACAGACGGGCGGGACTATCACCCCGCAGCGATCCTCGCTGCCCTCACTGCCACGGGGAAAACCAGCGGGCAGCACGGGACCACGCTGGCCCGGCTGCTTACCGCCGCGACTACCAGCCCTGCCGACCCGCTGCACCTGCCCGCACTGACCTACCTCGTTGCGGCCGCGGCCGCGCGCCGCGCCTACACCGCGGCCGCGGTCACTCTTGATCAGGCCGCGCGCACCGCACCCGAAGCCCGGCTTTTCGAGCAGCTCCTCACGATCGGGCACACCGCCCGCGCCCGCGAGAACCGTATGACCCGCATCCGCGCATGGGCAGGCCACACCACCGGCTGAACCGCCACGAGTGCCGTGCTCGGCGCATTCGCTGGAATATTTATCCTTCCCGCAATCATCATGCTCATCATCTACTCTGCATCGCGACCCGTCCGCTACCAAACGCATTATTATTAGGCACTCGCGCCCAGCGGTGGCCGCTCGGGACTGTCTGATTATCGGTGGATCTGATCTTGGTTCGACACGCTGAGCGTTTGCTTGGTGGGAAGGAACCGAGGTGACCGAAACACTGGATCCCGTGGCGGAGACATTGGATGAGAAGGCTGTCGCGGAGCTGATGCTCGCGCAGGCCAGAGAGCAGGGCGTGGAGCTGGTCGGGCCGGACGGGCTGCTCAACCGGCTGACAAAGAGGGTTCTGGAGACCGCGCTGGAAGCGGAGATGAGCGAGCATCTCGGCTACGACAAGCACGACCGGTCGGGGCGCGGAAGCGGCAACTCGCGCAACGGCACGAGACCGAAAACGGTGCTGACCGAGATCGGGCCTGTTGAGATCGAGGTCCCGCGCGACACCGATGCGTCGTTCGACCCAGTGATTGTGCGTAAGCGGCAGCGCCGGTTGACCGGCGTCGATGAGATCGTGCTGTCGTTGACAGCGAAAGGCCTGACCACTGGGGAGATCGCCGCGCATTTCGACGAGATCTACGGGGCGAAAGTCTCCAAAGACACCATCTCCCGGATTACAGACAAGGTTGTCGCGGAGATGGCCGAGTGGTGCAATCGCCCACTCGATGCCGTGTATCCCGTGGTGTTCATCGACGCTATTCACGTCAAAATCAGGGACGGCCAGGTCGCCAACCGCCCCATCTACGTCGCCATCGGCGTGACCGTGCACGGTGAGCGCGACATCCTCGGCCTATGGGCCGGGGAGGGCGGAGAGGGTGCGAAGTACTGGCTGCAGGTGCTCACCGAGATCAAAAACCGCGGCACCGCCGATGTGTGCATCGTGGTGTGCGACGGGCTGACTGGGCTGCCGGACTCGGTGAATACCGTGTGGCCGGAAGCGGTGGTTCAAACATGCATAATCCACCTCTTGCGCAATACCTTCCGGTACTGCTCCCGCAAATACTGGGACGAGATCGCCCGCGACATCAAACCGGTGTACACCGCTAAAACCGCTGCCGCAGCATCGGAGCGGTTCAGCGAGTTCGCAGCCAAATGGGGTCCCCGCTACCCGGCGATCGTCAGGATGTGGGACCAGGCGTGGAGCGAGTTCGTGCCGTTTCTGGCCTACGACCCGGAGATAAGGCGTGTCGTGTGCTCCACGAACGCCATCGAAAGCATCAACGCGCG
The DNA here is from genome assembly GCF_000214175.1 of Hoyosella subflava DQS3-9A1. Classification (NCBI taxonomy): domain Bacteria; kingdom Bacillati; phylum Actinomycetota; class Actinomycetes; order Mycobacteriales; family Hoyosellaceae; genus Hoyosella; species Hoyosella subflava. Next base: position 77,918 of record NC_015561.1, on the reverse strand, counting down.
CTACCGCAGAGCGATCCGGGCGCGCGGGCACTTCCCGACCGAGCAGGCCGCGTTGACGTGTCTCTATCTTGTGACCCGTTCCCTGGACCCAACCGGGCGCGGCAAGGCACGCTGGGCAGTGAGGTGGAAGCCAGCGCTCAACGCGTTCGCGATCGCATTCGAAGGCCGCATTAACCCGAGCGGAAACTAACAATGCCAAGATCAGATCCACCCTTTATCGGACACTCCCGGCCGCTCAACACCCAGGTCAAAAGGGTTTTGCATGTTACCGGCTGCTAGGGTCGGTAGGCATGTCGCGCCCCTCCCGCGGTCGCGCGCGGGGCGCTGCAACCCGAGTTCAGGGGTGAATACGAGGAGGCCGGGTGGCGCAGCGGAACGAGGATCAGGGCGCATTCGAGTTCAATATCGGTGAGGGGAGCGACGGTGATGGTGGACAGGGAACTGGTCGAGGGAATCGATCAGCAGATCGTGAGCGAGACACAGCGGATTCTGACCGAGTGGGTTGGGCTCGGCCCGGGGCTGAGCCTGGCCGAGAAGCAGGATCAAATCGAGCGGGAAGCGTTGCGGCTGCAGCAGATGACCGAGGCCGCAGCCGAGATGTTCGAAGCTCAAGCATTGAAGGAGTGGACCCCGCCGGGGCAGACACCGAGCTTCCGCACCAAAGTCCAGGCGCGGGAGAGCGCGTGGAGGCAAGCGCGGGAGATGGTGCTCGCCGAGGAACTGTACTCACAGGTGACCCCGGATATGAAGCAGGAGAAGGAAGCGTATATCGCGGGGCTGGATCAGCAGATCCAGCAGGAGTACGACCGGGCGATGCTGGCGCGCGAATCCGATCGGTGGAAGACACAGAACGTCAAACCGAACACGGTGGCAGTGAGGGTCGTGGACCGGGTGTGGATGCACAAATCGGGGGCATTCAAAGCGTTAGCGGAATCGCTCATCGCGCAGCGGATCGAGGACAATCAGCCGGTCCCGGCGACGCCGCACGATCAGTTGGCGGAAGATCTGGAGGCGATGATTCTGGACGAGCTCCAGGCGAATCCACCCGACGATCCGCAGCTTCCGTTCTAGACCTGCAGTACGCGTGGGCCGGTGCCCATCGGGATGTTTTAGCCGTCGTCGCGCGTGGGCGCACAGTCGCTAAGCGACTCGCATCAGCCCAGCGCGCATTAGAAATCGCTGAGGCACGCGGACTCAGCGAGGGCGCGAGCACCAACGCTGCACGAGTGGACCAGCTGCAGAGTGAATTGCAGCGGATGCGTGGTGAATGGCGCACACTAGCTGACCGCGACGCCCAGCTTGCCAACCAGCTACGGGAAGCCGGGATCGACCCGGCTGAGGTCCCGCAGTCCCTCGTTACTCAGTCCCCGAATCGCAAGACGGGGCGTGACTGGCGCACCGAATCCGCGACACCGCGGCAATTGACGACGCTGAATCGCCTCAGCCGTGAAGCTGGCCAGGACTTCACCCCCGAGCCGGGTCTGACGAAAGGCGAGGCCAGCGATTTAATCCAGGCCCTCAACACGCCCGCGCAACAGCCGGAACCACCTGCCAAGCCGACCACGAGTCCCGCACACGAAGCCGCGTCGGGACCAGCCACTGAGACCCGGCATGAATCGCCTGTTGATGTGGAGTTGCTGCTCTTGCAGCGTCTCTCCGAGCACGATCCGGAGATGGACACGGTTGCAGCGTCGCCGTCTAACACTTTCGATCAGTACGCCATCATCGCGAATGAGCAATTCACCCAGCGGGCAGTGCTAGAGGCGGGTGAACTCGCTCTCGATCCTGACACGAGCCTGCAGCTCCGTGACGAACTGCGCTCCTTCCTCAACGACGAGTCGCGCTGGCGAGCGACGGGTGAGCGCGCCGCGGCCGCTTACTGGGAGCAGCGCCGCGGCCCCGCAGAGCCAGACCCGGCTGTTGAGCAGCTACGTCAACGGGTCGAGCAAGAACGCGAACCAGGTGAACCGGTACTGTCGGCCCTCCAGCACATACTCGACACCACTGCCCCGCAAACGGAGGCAGAGGTATCAGTAGCCAGCGATACGGACGAACTCCGGGCCGCCGACGCACAGCGATCTGATGCGATTGCACAGCAGCAAGACGCTATCGACATCATCGCGGCCGAAAGTACACAGCTACCGGCCGAGAGCATCGCCCCACCGGCGACGATCGTCATTCCTGACGACGTGTGGGGTCCCCCGCTGACTCACCCGGCCTGGCGGGACGGCACGCTCATTCCCGCGGTCACAGAATCTGGGGCAAACCGCTACATCACCCCCGAGCAGGCGGCGCAGTACCAGGGCGCGGCGGCAGCACCCGAATCCGTCTCTGCCCCGGACCAGCCTGAACCGGAAGCACCTGAACACCAGCCTGGGTCCGTGCCGGTACCTCCCCCTTCTCCTCTTCTGAGCCAGGAGACACTCGGCCGAGGTAATTACGAGCTTGGCGACGAGGTCGTTGTCCCGTCGGGAGCGAAGGCGCGTGTCCGCGCGAACATAGAAGCAGTCCGCCTCGTCCAGCTTCTCGAGGAACAGGGCCGGGATGCTTCTCCAGAGGAGCAAGCTATCCTCGCGCAGTGGTCAGGGTGGGGCGCCACCCCGGAGGTGTTCGACAACCGCCAGCGGTTTGCGGAGGAATGGCAGGCCGAGCAAACCGAACTGCGTGAGCTGCTCGGGGAAAAGGGATTCGCGGCCGCACGCGCAACCACACTCAATGCTCACTACACCGACCCCGGGGTTGTGCAGGAAATGTGGAGGGCACTGCAGCGTGCGGGTCTGCCAGACCGGGCGCTCATCGTCGAGCCAGGCTGCGGTTCCGGCAATTTCGTCGGCACCGCACCTTCCGGTGTGAACATGGTGGGCGTCGAAATTGAGGCGGTCAGCGCGAGAATCGCGCACCATCTTTATCCCTCAGCCCAGATACGTAACCACGGTTTTGAACGTAACTTCGCGCCGGACGGTGCTTTCAGCGGCGCGATCGGCAACGTGCCCTTCGCGAAAACCGGTATCTACGACCCGGTCCACAACCCCGAGGGTTTCTCCCTGCACAACCAGTTCATCGTGAAAAGCCTCGCGCTGACAGCTCCGGGCGGTTACATCGCGATGATCACCTCGGCGCACACCAGTGATTCGGTCCGGCCAGAGGCCCGGCAGCGCATGGCCGAACTGGGTGACCTGATAGGCGCAGTCCGGTTGCCGACCGGGGCGTTCGACCGGCAAGCCAAAACCGATGTCGTCACCGATGTGCTGATCTTCCGGCGGCGTGAGGAAGGCCGACAGCCGAGCGAGGAAACCACATTGTGGGCAGGTCCTGTCGATGAGGTGGAAGTCCGCAACGAACGGTCCGGCCACCTCGCACCACTGCGCCTGAACAGATACTTCGCCGAGCATCCCCAGCGGGTCCTTGGTGATCTCACACTCGGCAGTGGACTGCACGAACGCATGGGACTCGTCGTCACTGCCCGCACTGACACGCCGCTCGCCACGCAGCTCCGCGAGCAACTCGACCCATTCATCGATCACGCCCTCGCCGCAGGCCTTGCGTTCAGCGCCAAGCCAGGCAGCGGCTGTGAAGCACTGCGCGAACCAGGGCTGCTCGACGCAACAGCAACCGACCGTGACACAGAGATACTTCCAGGAACTCTTCGGTGGAACGAAGTAGCCGAGTCCTTCGAGCAGTTCAACATTGGCAGCGGATGGAACACCGTCAATTGCCGGGGGGCCGCGAAACAACAGCAGTGGCGGCTCATCACGGACATGGGGCAGACAATCCTTGAGCTGAACGAAGTGAGCCGCGACCCCAGCTCGCAGCGAGCTGACCGTGACGCTCTGCGGGACCGTCTGAACAGCTTGTACGACCAGCACCTCGCCGGGTTCGGGCCGGTCAACCGCTTCAAACTCCAAACGGTGCAGGCACTGACCGACGATGCGATCAATAAAGCGTTCGACGAAAAGATCGCTAAATGGCGCAGCGACGCAGGCAAGGCCGAAGCCCGTGAAAACGGACTTGACCCAGCTGAGGCCCGGTCGCACACAGGTGAAGTCCCCGCAGAAATACGTGAACAGCTCTATGACGAAGCATCAACACCGCGCTCCCCACGGAAGGTCCGAAGCCACCTCGAAGGCGCGATCGCACGCGATCCGCGGCTGGGGATGGTTCTCGGAGCCGAAGACTTCACGTCCGACTATGACGGCAGCAACGCCGTCGCGGTGAAAGGCCCGATCTTCACCGAGGACGTCACACCCTTCACCGATCCCGCGGTCTCCGCGGAAACCGCTGAAGAAGCCGCCGCTATCAGCTTCGATGAAACCGGCGAGATCAGGCCCGAACGGATGGCTGAACTGCTCGGGATGTCGATTCCAGACACTCTCGCAGCATCGCGGGGCACAATTTTCCCGTCACTTGACGACGATCACCGCTGGGAGTTCGCGGCAACCTTCCTGTCAGGGCATATCCGCGACAAACTCACCCTCGCACGACAGCGCGTCCACCAGAACCCCGCTCGCTACGACGGAGTGGTCGAAGCCCTCGAAGCGGTCATGCCGACTGAGGTTGAACCCGCGAACATCCGCGTCCGGCCGGGTGCAACCTGGGTGCCAACGGAGTATTACCGCCAGTTCCTCGCCCAGGAGTTCAAACTGGACGCTGACCGGCTGACCACTGAACTTGACCCAGTCAGCGGCCAATGGTCGTTCTCCACCGAGCAGAACAACCGGCACGTCGATGACATCCGCGGCTACCCGGACCCGTATGGCAGCCGCCGTATCAGTGGTGTGGAAATCTTCAACATGATCGCCAACAACAAGCCCGTGGTCGTCAACAAAACGGCCGACGAGCTGGAGGCGAACCCCAACCCGTCCTATCACCTCGAACACACCGCAGCTGCCCGCGCCGCCGCAACACAGCTGCAGCAGAAGTTCGCGGACTGGCTGTGGGCTGACGGCGATCGGTACCTGCGGCTGAAAAACATCTTCAACGAGAAGTTCAACAGCTTCGTTAAACCTGTTCACAGCGCCGAGTACAAAACCTATCCAGGGCTGAACCCCAAATACCGGCTCTACGCCTACCAGGCCCGCGCAGTGCAGCGGTACCTCAACGACGAAACAATCCTCCTCGACCACGTCGTCGGCGCCGGAAAAACCCTGACTATCACCGTCAGCGCGATGGAAGCCAAAAGACTCGGACAGGTCCGGCAACCGTGGATCGTGGTACCCAACCACTTGCTGGGCCAGTGGGCCAACGAGGCCCGCGACGCTTACCCCAACGCGAAAATCCTTGTGGGCACAGATATGTCCGGTCCCCAAGACAGGCAGCGTTTCATCGGCCAGACCGCTGCGGCCGACTGGGACCTAGTCATCGTCCCGCAAAGTGTGTTCACACTTATCGGAATGAAACGTGAAGCGCAGATCGAATACCTCGAAAACGAGATCACCGATATGCGCCAGGCCCTCGACGCCGCCAACCAGAATGGCGCCGACTTCACGGTCAAACAGATCGAACGGTCGATCCGCGCAACCGAGGACCGGATCACGAAGATCATCGAGCAGACCCGCAGCGATGAGGGACTGACGTTTGAACAGTCAGGCTGCGACTCACTGTGGGTTGACGAGGCACACGAATACAAGAACCTCACCCGCGCCTCCGCCTCCCGTGACCTCGCCGTCAACGACGGCAGTCAGCGCGCCTCCGACCTTGAAATGAAAGCTCGCTACCTGCGCGCTGAGGGAGAGCGCCGCAACGCAGTACTAGGCCGCCCCAACGCCCCTGTGAAAGCACTCGCCTTCGCTACCGGAACCCCGGTAAGTAACTCCCTGTCCGAGCTGTGGGTAATGAACAAATACCTGCGCCCCGATCTGCTCGCCGACGCGGGACTGGGCCGAATCGACAACTGGGCGCAAACCTTCGCCGAATCGGTGACAAAAGCCGAAATGAACGTCACCGGAACCAAACTCCGCATGGTCACACGCATGGCGGAATACGCCAACGTACCCCAGCTGGTTGCCATGGTCGACCAGTTCCGCGACGTCGTCACCCGCGACGACATCCCCGTCAGACTGCCCGCCATCGCAAGCGGCCAGGCACAGAGCCTCGAATTCGACATGCCGCAAGAAGTCCTCGACTTCATGGCTGATCTCGACGATCGCCTCGCTGACCTCAAAACAGAACACCCCGAACTGCACGAGCAGATGCAGCCAACCTGGGACAACACTCTCAAAATCGCCACTGACGGGCGTAACGCCACCATGCACCCGCGTCTCGCGGGCCTCTCATCACCGCCCCCAGAAAAATCCCGCGTCGAGGCCGCAGCGGACTACCTATGGAAGGTGCATACCGACAACACTCACCTGCACGCACCCGCCGACAAGCACGGCCCGGCCGTAGACGGAGTGTTCCAGCTGGTCTTCTGCGACAGAGGTACACCGAAACCCGGTGACGGTCCGCGCGCACAAAACGTCTACACCGAGCTGCGAGATGCGCTCATCGCACGAGGCATGGCGAAGGAGCAGATTGCGTTCCTCCACGACGCGAAAACCGCCAAAGCCAAGACCCAGATGATTGAGGCATGCCGCGACGGACGCATCCGCGTGCTCATCACCTCCACCCGAAAAGGCGGTACCGGGCTCAACGCGCAGCGGCTGCTGAAAACCGTACTGAACATGGACGCCGCATGGACCGCAGCTGACATGGAACAGCGGATCGGCCGCGGCATCCGGCAGGGCAACGTCAACGACGACGTCAACATCGTCAACCTCGTCGCACGCCGCTCCTACGACGCCACCATGTACCAAGTCGTCGAACGCAAAGCCAACGCGGTCGCGCAAATCCGCAGCGAAGACCTCCCTCCAGCCATGGAAGACATCGGCGCTGACCTCACCCTGTCCTGGGCACAAACTAAAGCCGCAGCGACAGGCGACCAGGTTTACATCAAACAGGTCGAAGCCGATCAGAACGTCGAAACCCTCGAAGCGCGGCAGAAAGCCGTCGACAATGCTAACGCCGCGCGGCGCGCCAGCATCTCAGCGCTGCGCCGCAGCATCCAGACAATCGAGAAACAGCTTCCCGGCCTTCAGGATGTCTCGGGCCAGCTCACGACATGGAGCAACACAGACCGCGACCACAGATACTGGCAGTTCAACAGCCGCGCCATCGCTGACAGTGACACCACGGGGCTCGTCACCGGGTTACGCGAATCACTCACCGGGGTCATCCGCAACAAACACGCACTCGAACGTGAACCGGCAGTTGCAACAATCGCGGAAGACTCCGCCTTCACACTGTCGTACAACTCAGCGACCTCGATGTACGGTCTCAGCTTCCACGGACGCACCCGCTACCTGGACCGGGACAAAGTCACCGAAATCATGCGCTCCGACAGCGCCGTCCACGGCATGCTCAAAATCATGCGGAACATGGCCGGGGAGATCCCGTCCCGCGCTGACGCAATGCACCGCCAGCTCAAAGAAAACAACGTCAAACTCGCCGCGGCCATGAAAGAGCCCGAAGCCTTCTTCACCGAAGCCGACGAACTCGAACAAGCACGACTTGAAGCTCAAGAACTCCGGCTAGAGGTCAACGCCCGCGAAAACTCACCCGAAGCCCTGACACGGCAAACATCCGACGTCGAACGACGGCGGTCCCAGGGGCAATACCGCGGGTGGTCCCGCGACCTCAACCCCACCGAAGGGTGGGCCGAAGCACGCGGCACGACCCGGGAGCAACTCAGCGCCTCCGTCCCTCAGCGCATGGCCGACGCCAAAAACCAGTGGGAAGCCGACGCCGCCGAACGCGAACAGCGAGCGCGTACTAACCCATGGCAGGCAACCCATATCGGTGCGAACGAGCTGCGCTACGGCTACAACCCAGAGACGGGGAAACCCGGAGCTCGCACCTCCTGGCGCGCCCGCCAATGGCATTGGCAAGCCTGGAATAGCGACGGTGACCTTGTATCCGGTGCCGCAAACACCCAGGGGAGGGCACGCAGCAGCGCCGAAGCAGCGCTGCACGACAAACTCAAAATCCCCGCAGGCGAGCTAACCCACGCAGACCTCACCCGCGAAAGCCTCCGCCGCTACACCGAACGCCAGGCCATAGCCACCGAAGCAGAATCCAGCAGCCTCACTGACAGTCTCCGTGCTGCCGCGCTAGGACGAACCACCCCCCAGATCAGATTCAAGAAAAAAAGCACAGCAGCGCACCACCCGAACGATGCAACCCATCGCCACGCCGACAAAACCGCCGATCAAGGTGCTGAACCCGAGTTATGACCACAGCCGGAGATACAGCTACTTCGCTATAAGCGCTACATTGCCAGCATTGCTACAGCCATCAGAAATGGGGCCGCAGAAAGGCTAAACATGACCATGAATGAAGACGCTGAGAATGCGGCCGAGGCTATCCGCACCATCAACCACACCTTGTCGTCACGGTTCGCTGTCCCCGCGCCCGAGGTGTATGGGGTGCTCAGTGAGCTGAAATTGGTGGCGTACCGATTCCCGCAAGCGCTGACGAGTCTCGCGGAAGGGCTCGCGATTTCCCTTGATGAGTACGACGTGTACGACAACGCGGGCGAGCCCGCTAGCAGTGTCGCGGCGTGCAACGCCAGCTTGCAGCGCGCCGCCATGCTCCTCGCTCAGGCCGGAGAAGAACTGGAGAAGGCTCAGTCGGCCCTCTCGTCCCAGGGATACCGCGACTAGCCATTGCTGCTATCGCCACGGTCGAGCAGCGTCCACCCGCACGCCCGGCACGTCCATGTCCGGCAGTACGGTTCCTCCTCGGTCTGCCACCCCACAAGCACCGTTCCCGGACCCAATCTGTGCCCGCGCGGACAGGCGCGTGGGGACCACTCCACCAGCCGGGCCACACACCAATTCTACCCAAGCATCGAACGCTTGTTCGATATAGTGTTCCGGGTGTGGCAGGGCATTCGAGGGAAGCGTTTGCCCTGCCACACAATCAGTCTGCGGATAGGGCGAAATCTGGTGAAGCGGTATGCGTGAAGGGAGCCGGCTTAAATGAGTTACCCGCCCGAGGACGATCGAGGCCAGCGGGGATTGGTGCGCCTGCCGGACGGCACCTATGGGTTCCGTTATGACGAAGGCGCCGACCCTATCCCGCTGGTAACACCACGGCCAGCGAAGGCCGCGCGTCCTGCTGACGGAAACGACTGACCAGGTCACTGGCGAAGAACGGGGCCTGTCCCCCTGTTGCTTTGTCTATTACGCAGACGGCCACATGCTCACCTCGGAGCGGGCCAGAAAGGGCACTCGGGGCATGCTGGTCGACTTGCTACAGCGTGCTCAATGCGGAGGACGCACGATGTAGATGAAGTACGCGCAGTGGTCGAACCGTCGGAACCGCCGACACTTGCGGTCTTTCGCGCTCATCAGCAGCTGGACGATCGCCCCCTCGCTGACATCACCGTCCCCTACTACCCACCCCAACTGCGCCGGTTCACCGACCTGGGAGACGGTCGAGTGGAGCAGCAAGCACGCCCTTTTGTTCTCGAGTACCCATTCCAGCGGACGGTCGTGCGGATCGGTCCCGACTGCCATGAACCGGACCTGCCTTGCCCTGCCGGGTCACGGATTCACGACACGCCAGTCCGTGAGTGTGGATGCCCCATAGGTTGGTGACAGCGCTACAGTGCGGATCCGAATGAGGCGCGTGCCTCTTCGTGCGACTTCTTCGGCGGGTCCGTTCGGAGGTGCGAAGCAACCTCGTCGAGTAGTGCCAACATGTCGCCCCGACTTAGGAAGCCGAAGCTTCCGAAGACTCCGCCCGTCGTCTCTTTGGTGATTTCAAGATTCCCGAACCGTGCGTTGAGCTCCCAGTATCTAGACTCTTGATACGTGAACTGACCTCCATGCGCCAACCCGTTTCGCACATGTCGCAAGAAGACGAGGACCGGCGCTTTATCAAAGTACGCGTGCTCGCCCAGCGCAGCTGCAACACGGATGACAGCGAGTTCGAGCCAACTATCAACGACAGCGAATTGGCGCTCCTTATCATGCCGAGCGCCCTCGACAACCTCACGAAACGACAGCGTGTAGTGACTGCCACCTCGCCGATTAAGCACGATCGGAATCGGTCTCGAGTGACACTCCAGATTCAGCGAGTAGCCGCTCGACATTCGGGCTCACCGCCAACGGTAGACCGACGACGGTGAGCACGAAGTGCCCTTTCAGCCGGTCGATCAGGTCGGCGGTTTCCTGTGCAGTCACGCATCCAATGGTCTCACTGCGCGACACTCAAGGATGTTGCGGACCCGCCAGTCCAGGTGCCAAACCGTCCGCCGCACAGCAGCCCAGCCCGCTGCACACCAGCAATTGAGTGTGCATCTAAACCGAGACGATTCAAGGGGCTGGCCCCCCTTTCATTTACTCGGCCCCGATCGTGTGGCGCCGCGCGGGGCGGGTGAGCGCCTTCGGCGGATCACCACGCTGCGCGTGGTGGCCTGTGTTGACCCGGCCTGGCGGCCGGGACTGTGTCCTATGACGTGTTTGCTTTCCCTGACACGCCGATTCTCGGCGGGGCCTCGTCGCAGTCAAGCGCCGCAGCAAAGCTGCCGCGATTCCCCCGAAAACTTTGTGCGCCCTGCGGGCCGCTGCGCTCGCAAGAACTTTTCTCCTCCTCGCGGTCCCGGAGCTTGACAGCTCCCACGGCCCCGTTCGATTCGGCTTCATGTCAGGGAAAGCAGAACTTCGGGCGCAACCTCGAAGGAAACGGAGGCCGTCATGGCAGGCACACACACCGAAACCGTCGTCGTGATCGACAGCGGAAAGGTCCGCATCGCAGACGTTGATATGCGCTCCTACAGCAGCCTTGCGGGTGTCGGAATCACCAGTGAGCAAGAACGAGTCAACGCCATCGCACGCGCAATATCCGGTCACACATGGTGGGCAATCCATCACGCAACCGGGCCGCGCGGAACCGTCGACGCGATCGCGGAGATCGGCACCCTCACCGACCGCAACCACACCGCCGAGCGCTTCTTCACCCACCACCGCATGCCCATGCCAGCACTTGGATTGCGCGGCCCCGTGGTCCTCATCCGCGACGGAATGACACCGGAGCAAGCCGAACGCATCACCGCGCAGGTCCGCGAAGACCTCGCACAGCACGCCGCCTAAAACCCACCGTCACTGCTCAACAACAACGAAAAGGAACCCCAATGATCGCCACCCTCATCACCACAGACGGTGTGTACCGGCAGCTCTCCGACGGCAACCGCGACACGCTGCACGAACATCTCGGCGCACAGTTCGACATGCTCACCCTCACCGACACCACCGACATGTGGATCAGTGACGACCCGCACCACGCGCACACCCTCAACCCGGAAGCCACACAGATCGCGGCCCAAGCAGGCTTCCCCATCGAGGTGTACGGCACCGCGATAGTGCTCACCGCACCGCAACCGGCCTACGCGCTCGCGCACTAAAAGACGGTCCCGTACCAGGCTCCGCGAACTCGCGGCAGTGTTCGAGGGAACCCGAACACACGTCCCCGCAACAGGCCGGGGCCAACAGGCCCCGGCCCCGCCAGACAAGGGAGGAACCAGTGCAACCCGGCCTATTCGGGACCGTGGACACACGCCAGGCACACCATGCCGCGTGGATCGCACGCGTCCAGGTACTCAGCGGGTGGCGGTGCCCGCACTGCGGCCACATCGAGCCGACCGACTCCACGCTCGGCATCAATCACGGTTTCTGGGAGCACACGCCAGACCCGGTGACCCCGATCTGCGCGCGGCGACGGAAGGACTAAATGATGTGCAGGTACCGAGTGATCGACAAGCCCACCATCGGCCGGACACGGTTTCACTATCCCGGCAGCATCGAGTACGGCTGGTGGACCGTCAGCGTGCTCGCCCAATTCGACGGAGACACCCGCATTGTGATGCTCGGAGACGAGCACGACAACTGGCACGACGCGATCAGGGAAGCCCACGACATACTCAGCCGCAGCGAAGGAACACCCCAGCCATGACCACGCCACTGTTCCCCGACTGCATCATTCCAGGGTGCACACACCCAGTCACCACCTTCGGTGACGCGTGCACCGACTGCCACACCACATTCGGCCCGATGCTCCGCGACGGAGGCACACCCGTCACCGAAGAAGAAATCCGGGAACGCGACGACACGACCCGCGCGATCTACCAGCACCGCACACACATGCGCCGATACCGCACCACACCAGACGACGGAGGCCTAGGAATGAAACCCCCGCACCATCACCGGCACCGCCTCTGACTCCGACAAAAACGAATGTAAAGACTGTAAACGCCAGTAAAGAACCAGCGAGGGAACCCACATGAAAACCTATGCCGTCACAGTGGCCGAGCACTCCGTATCAACATTCACCCTCACCGCCGGAACCGCCGCGAGTACCGATGTGCGCGAACGCGGCGTGCACGCGGCCGAACGGCAACGTCACCCGGAAATCGCGGGAGTGAGACCGGGCGCCATCGAGGCACCCGGCCTCACACTCGCTGCCTGGGGAGAAAGGGAACGATCACAGTGCGCGGCCCGATCCGCCGGATCCAGGACATCACCCTGCTCACCACCGTGGAGCAGTGTGCCCCTCATCGTGTGCCGGATTCGTGAAGACGGGACACTCTGGCGCCCCGAACACGCCCTCCCCCGGGTGCGTGACGTGAGCAGAATGATGGCCGGAAGAAGCGCCAGCGGCAGAATCAGAACAACGCCGGATGATCACCCGCACCGTGCAGCGCGTCACGGAAACGCTGCCCGTCCCACCCGTCACGGACCGCGGCGCGCACCGCCCGGGACCGCTCTGCCCGGTCCCGGCCAGTGCCGGGAAGCCACCGATTCCAGCGCCCCCGCACCCGGCCCTTCTCCGCCATATCGCGTGAATTCTCCCGTGGCGTTCCCGCCACAACATGTGCGCCCGCCCGCACACACAACGGGACGTCGCACAGGTGCAGGCTCACCCAGTCCAAGGGAAGCGGAGCGCCACCATTAGCAAGAACCAGCGCATAGCGGTGCGGGCGCACCGCGCGCTGACGACCGTCCCGCTTGATCCAGAAACGCCCGTACCCGTCATCACCAATCGCGCCGACCCACACCCAGCAGTCATCTGCGCCTGGCCCCCGCACCACCGACGACCAGAACCGCGCAATCTCACGCTCGTTACGCACCGGATCGACCGCTAACGGCTGCGGTGCACTCACCGCGCCCGCCCCTTCGCTTCTCTGCGCCGCTGCACCACAGCCGCGCCACCGTGAAACAGCGCGCTGACCCACGAGGGTGATGTCTCCTGTCCGGCTGCGAGAGTGACGTGGACAACGGTCACGACGCAGCGGCGACCGAATCCGGAACGGTCTCCCGGTCCGCACCGGCTGACTCCACCGACGCGGTGGCATCTTTCCTGCTGTGTTTCTGCGCCAGCACGGCGCGTACCTCCTTTGTGGACAGTCCTGTCCATTCCGCGATCGTGCCGATGGTCTCGCCGTTGTCCTTAATCCCCGCGAGCGCGTCTCGCTTCGCCGATGACAGCGAGTTCTTCTTCTCGTCGGCTTCCGCGCGGATACGCTCGATCTTGCGCTCGGTTTCGTCGTCAATCACGGATTCCCGCTCGACCGACTCGAAAAACATGTCGAGGTGTTTCGCGTTCTCCTCGTCGCGACGGCGGCGCTGCGCGAGCGCTTCTGCTGTCCGCTTGCGCGCCTGAGCGCGCGCGGAAACCTGTGAATTCGTCGATGCCATGCCCAGCATCATACGAACACCGTCTGACACTCACACCTCGGCACACATCGAGGTGATCGACACAACAGGAAGCGGTCCGCGAGTACCTCACCATCCCGCCGGAAACCGGAAAACCTAACGCCACCAAACCACCGGAACACTCACAGTGGTGTCGCTGCGAGATTAACATCCGCGTCGCCGGTCACTCGCACCTCCGAATCCCCAGCGCGTGCCTGTCCCGCACCTCAACCCGCTATGCACGCCACACATTGTGGCTCTGTAGCCCTGCAGCTCTATGGCGTGCATCACTTTGTTCCTTCACACCTCTGGCTGAAATTCAGACTTTAGGGGAAGCGCCGTAAGATCACTCGCGTGATGACCGTGCATGTCCTCCACGCGGGCGACGGATACTCGTATCTGTCGCGCAGTGTGGCGACCCAGGACGTGCAGCGCGAGGCAGGCCAGTCGCTGGCCAGCTACTACCACGCGGCCGGGACACCACCCGGACGGTGGGCAGGGTCTGGGCTGCGCTCGCTGGCGGAGTACAGCGGTCAGCGCCGCGACGAGCGACTAGTGTCCGGCACCGTCACCGAAGCCCAGATGAAGGCATTGTTCGGGGAAGGGCTGCATCCCAACACCGAGGCCATCACAACGGCGGTGCATGCCGATGCTGTGACGAGACGCGCTCAGCAGCGCGCGGCACGCGAGGAAGTCCGGCAGACCAGGCTGGGCCGCAAGTTCCCTGAGTTCAAGAACGTCTCCGTGCTGCGGGACACGCTCACAGCCGCGGAGCAGCGCTTCACCGAAGACAACGGCCGCGCGCCCACGAAAGACGAACGTCAGCACCTCCACGCCCAGGCTGCGCTCCCCGTTTTCGAGAAGCAGCACGGCCGCCAGCCAGTCAGCAGCGCGGAGCTGTCCTCCTGGATCACCGCGGAAGCGGCGAAGAAGAAGCGCTACCCGGTAGCGGGGTTTGACCTGACGTTCACGCCCGCGAAATCCGTCAGCGTGCTGTGGGCACTCGGCGACGAGAGCGCACGCCGAGCGGTGGAGAAGGCACACCATGACGCGGTCGCTGACGCGATCGGGTTCCTGGAAGATAACGCCGCCTTCACCCGGCGCGGGGACCGCAGCGAGCGGCAGATCAACACCCGCGGGCTGATCATCGCCGCCTACGATCACTACGACACCCGCGCGGGTGATCCCAACCTGCACACCCACTGCGCTGTGTCAGTGAAGGTGCAAGGTGTCGATGGGACGTGGTCCGCGCTCGACACCCGCGCGGTGTTCAAACACGGCGTGGCCGCGTCGCAGCGGTACAACGTCGCCGTGATCGACAACCTCAGACGATCACTGGGCATCAGCACGGTCGAGCGATTCACCGGGCGCGGCAAGCAGCCGGTAATCGAGGTCGCCGGGATAGATGAGCGGCTGTGCCAGTCGTGGTCGACACGCGCGCAGATGATCCAGGACCGCCGCGATGAGCTCGTGCGCGACTACCGTCGCCAGCACGGCTACTCACCCGGCCGGGAAACAGAGTTCCGGCTCCTGCAGCAGGCGAACCTGGAAACCCGGCAGGGCAAAAACGAAGCTAAATCTCTCGCCCAGCACCAGCAGCAGTGGCGCCGCCAGGCCGCAGCCATACTCGGCGGTGAGGCCAGCGTTGAAGCGATGCTCAACCGTGCGCTGCGGCCCGAGCAGAAGCTGGGCGCGCGGGCCTTCCGGGGTGTGGATGCGGAGGCCGCGCTCGCCATCGCTGCCGTGTCGGAGAAACGCGCCACGTGGGCGCGGCCCCACATCGAGGGCGCGGTGGAAGCGCAACTCGCCAGCGTTGTCTTCCCCACCATCGAGCAGCGCCGCGCCATGATCGACGCGGTCGTGACGCGCTCTCTCTACCGCGAATCCGTCACCCTCGAACCACCCGAAACAGTCCCGGTGCCCGACGTGCTGCGCCGCGCTGACGGAAGCTCGCAACTCACCCGGCACGGCGAACAACTGCACACCAGCACTGCGGTCCTCGATGCCGAAGCCCGCCTCATCGGCGCGTGTGGCGAACCGACCACCGCGTTCACCACACGTGCTGACCTTGTGCACGCAATCGACGCGATGAACAGGGCGCCGAACCCGGGACAGCGTGCGCTCGCGGAACACTTCTGTCTTTCCGGCGCGCGCGTCGCCGTCGCCACCGGAGCCGCAGGCGCGGGTAAAACCACCGCCATGAAAGCTGTCGTGGACGCGTGGAACGCCAGCGGCCGTGACGTCATCGCGCTCGCGCCCTCAGCGGCTGCCGCCACCACACTCGGCGAAGAAATCGGCACCGGCGCCAGCACCGTCGCCTCGCTCACCTACCCGTGGCGCGGCCGGATCGACGGTGTCGCCGCCGGGACACTGACCCGCGACATCACACCAGAAACGATGCTGCTCGTCGACGAAGCCGCGATGACCTCACTGCACGACCTCGACGCGCTGCGCGAGATCGCCGAGCGAACAGGTGCCGTCGTACGGCTGCTCGGTGACCCAGCCCAGCTCGACGCGGTCGAGACCAGCGGCACCCTGCGGCTGCTCGCCACCCACACCCACGCCCCGCAACTCACCACCGTGGTGCGCTTCGGTGACGACCAGCAGCAAGCGGTCAACTCGCTCGCCCTGCGGTCCGGGAAACCTGAGGCCATCACCATGTTCGAACAACGAGGCTGGCTGCACGGCGGAGACGGGGACAGCCTCCTCGACGAGGTCGTGCACGCGTACCTGCACGACACTCAGCGCGGACTGACCTCGATCATCATGACCGACACCGTCGCGCTGACACGGGAACTCAACGAACGAATCCAGGACCACCACCGCAACACCCGCCGCGCAGACGCCACCACCACTGTCACACTCGCCGATGAACTCGACGCAGGCCGCGGCGACCGTATCGTCACCCGCGACAACGACCGCGACCTGCGCACCAAAGGCGGTATCCGGCCCGGCTCACGAGTCCTCAACGGGGACCTCTGGACCATCGAGCAAGTACACGCGGACGGCGCACTGACCGTGCGCCACACCGAGCACCGCGGCTCGGTCACCCTCCCCGCCGGCTATGTGCGCCAATCCGTCGAGCTTGGCTACGCCTCGACCGTGCACCGCGGCCAGGGGCTCACCGTCGACACCGGGCATTACCTCACCGTCCCAGGCAGCGCATCACGCCAGTCCGCGTACGTCGGTCTCACCCGCGGCCGCGGCGAGAACCACGCATGGGTCATCACCGACGAGCCGCTCGACGTCGACACCGAGGGCCAGCACATCCGCAACGCCCCCGACAACCGGCTCGCCACACACGCCCAGGTCTCCCCTGGAACCGAAGGACTGCGGCGCATCCTCGCCGCGGACGCCGCTGAACTCTCTGCCACCGAACAGCTGCGCGCAGCGCTGCAAGAAGCCGACAACCCCGAACGCGCACTCAACGCCTACACCACCGCACAGGTCATGCTGCGCGACGCATACCTCGAGCACCTCATCGACACCGCAGTGCCGTCCGCGATCGCCGCGACCATGCGCGAGGAGTCACCGGAAAGCTACACGCGCCTGAAAGCACGCCTCGCCGAGCTCCACGACGCAGGCATCAACACCGCCGCTGCACTCAGCGCCGCCATCCACACACGCGGTCTCGCCACCGCCGGCGACATCGCCGCCGTGGTACGCCACCGCCTCGACACCACCACCACCGCGCCAGCCGGACACGCCGGACCGGCGCCGCTGCCACCCCGGCACCCCGGCACTGACATCGGGCTGGCCGAATACGCCGCCATCATGCGCCGCCGCTACCACCGGCTCACCACCGACAAAAACACCGCAGAAACCCGCGAGCTCTACGACGCGATCCGCGCACACCGGGAACGCCTCTACAGCGACGCCGAACTCAAAGCCGAAATCGCGAAACCAGCCGCCCCATTCCCCTCAGCACACGCGGCGGAAGCGCACCAGCACGCCGCTGACGCACAGAAAGCCGCCGCGCTCGTTGAGGCCCTCACCGAGCGCCAGCACCAATGGCAGCGCTACGACGAAGCCGAAGCCCGCACCCAGTCGGCGCTCGAACACGCCACCCAGCTGCGCCACCAGATCACCGAGCTGCAGCGCCAGCGTGACCAGCTGGGCAGACTCGCCCGCCGCCAGCGCGGCACTCTCGACACCCGGATCGAACAACTCACACACGAACACGACGCGGCCAGTCGCCGCGCCGAACAGCTCCGCGCGGCCGCGGCCGGGCTCACCCCCGATCGGCCGCGGCCCACACCCGGCATGCTCAACCGGGCTCGCCGCGACCGCGATCAGCACGCGGAATTCGCACGCACCGCCAGCGACACCCTGCGCCGCAGACAACACGAATGGACTGTGCAGCAGCAACAGCGCAAACATCGCCTGCATCAAGAGCTGCAGCGCCGAACCACCCTCATCCCGGAACAGAAACAGCGCGAGGACACCATCCGATCGCAGATACGGCAAGAGCGCGCTACCGAACAGGCACGCAAAGCCGCAGCTGCCTACGCTCACTACGACACAGGAAGTCTCCGCCTCGCACTCACCGAGACAAACCGCAAGATCACCGATGCCCGGCGCCAGCTCGATCCCCACAGTCAGCAGCAGCCAGCAAGCACCATCACACAACAACATGACCTGCAGCGCCAGCTCGCAGCCGCGCAACAGCGCGCACAGCTGATGAAAGCAGAACTCGATGCGCGCCGCCGAGACCCCGAACGCGGGCCGCAGCGCTCAGCCAGCACTTCGCGCGTACATGACAATGACCGCGGCCGGGACCGCGGACACGGTATCGACGACTAGATCCACCACAAGGGAAGGAACCATCGTGGCTGACACGACTCGCAGACAGCGGCGCACCCCGCTGCGCCGCCGCGGCCGCATCACCGCCGCAGACCACACGGCAAGCGCACACGCGGAAAAGAAGATCAGCGCAGTCACACGCTTCGTTGACAACGTCGAGCAACGGCGCGTGGCAGGCCAGCACACACCGCAGCCCCGGCCCGCTGAAGACATCACCCGCCAGCTCACCCACCAGCAGCGCGCAGCCGCCCAAGCACTCGCGGCCGCAGCCGCTGCCCGGCACCTGCACGGCAGTGAAACCGAAGAAGCACGCGACTACGCCGCGATCGCGGCCGAGAACGAACGCCGCCTCGCCGAAGAACATGAACGTGCCCACCAGCACGCCCAGGCCGAACAACAACGTGAACGAAACGACCGCATCATCTTCGAAGCCGCAGCCGCGCTCGCCGCGGTTTACACCGCCTCCAAGCTCATCCCCCACACCTCACACGAACTCGATGAGCAAGCACGAGCTGCGTTCACCGACGCGACACCCACCGCGCCCAGCAGCGCCGCCTCGAACGGCGTCAGCCTCACCACCGCAGCGCTGGCCGGGGCAGCGCTTCACCACACCCGGCAAACCATGGGCCAAGTCGCAGGCGACGATCATGTCGAGCCACCCATGACAGACGGAGCAAACCCCGGCCAGATCCCCCACGACATCATCGACGCCCTCACCGCAGCCCAACTCGGCCACCCACGCACCCCCGCCGAAATGCTCAACAAGCAGCCAGAACAACACGCAGAAGCGGGACCAACAGCCGACACTGACTTAGATGTTCCACTCAGCGCCGAACACGGACAAGAAATCTAGTTTCTAGGGTGTCTCGTGGAACTCAGTGTTTACTGGGTACCACCGGTTGATTAGGGTGTCGTCGCTATTCGGGACGAGAGACATCTGGGTGCTCAGGTGAGGTGGTTCTGCGTCGGGAGCGATCGCAGCATCCGTAAAGGTGAACACATAAGATCCGATGTCTATCAAGGCTCCACGGAAGCCGATAGGCAGCTGTTGAGGTATGACGATTGTGATGGGGCCAGGGAGGACGTCTTTCCAATCGACTTCTTTCGTGACTTGGGCGTCGTACTTCGTCCAGTGACTAGTCACTGAGCCTTCCCTCATCACCTTCGCGGCGTACGCAATTTGGCGGCCGGTCTTGGATCTCAGGGTTTCAAGTTCGGGCACGAACACTCTCGACGTGACGCGCTCCTGGATAGTGCTGAGCGCCTCAATCATCGTGTGCAACCACACGCGAGCAGGGTGCGCTTCAGCCGGTGACGGGATGGGGAGTTGTTCAGCCGGTGACGGGATGGGGAGTTGTTCACCGGTTTTGATTCCGTAAGGCCGCTTGACGATCAGGATGTTAGGGCAGTGGAGATGGCGGATAAACGCGGTGAGCGGCAGCATCGCTGCCGGAGAACCCCCCTTCCATTCTTTGAGAGAGAAGGTCCAGTCAGTCGTGGTGGTTCCGTACCTGACTCGGAGTTCATGCGTAAGCAATCCCGTCGGGTCTTTCAGCGCCCGCCGCCTGCCAGTGCCGCTCAAGCTCTGCGTCGTCTCAACAACCGTGAAGTTGACCCCGGCGAGGGGAAGACTGGATGGTTTGACAATCTCGAGTCTTACTTCGGTCGGTTCCTGATCACGGTGAGGAGTGAGTGGGAGTGAAGTAATTTGGCCTCTGCTGTAACAGCCTCCGAGCCCGCCAGGAGCATCCGAAACGATGTCTATCGCATCGGCATCGACAAGGGGAGTTCCGTATTCGATGAAGTCCTCAAGCTTTTCGTGTTCCCTCGTGCCAGCCTTAGCTGTGAGCGTCAGGTTCAGAGTTACTGGACGTAGGTTCGCGGATTCGTCCATTCGGGCGAAAACGTGTACTGCCGTCCACTGACCCGGATTACCGCGAATGTCGGAAAAAACTAGTCCGGCTGCATGTCTACGTGGTGGTTCTTGAGTCTGCGCCGTCTGAAGCTCGTAGGAGTACAAGGGGTCACAGGCGTTCAGCGTGTCGGCCAGGGCCTGGATGCGCTCCATCGAAGCGCCTGGCGATGCGCCAACACCAGGTGCGCCCAGGAGCGTAGCCATCCGATACAGTGCGGTTTCCGCGCGCTCACGGCCATTACCGACGAAGTAGTCGACCACATCGGGGTACTTGCTTGCAAGACCTTCGAGGAAGTCTCGACCTGCCCACCGAGCCTTGAAGGAGTCGTTAGCGGTGAGGTCGGTAAACCACTGATCGTTGTTGGGCGTCATCGACGATGGGAACGCGACTACCAACTCGGAAACTGCGAGGCCGGTCTCCGAGACTGTTTTGCGCAACCGTTCAACAGACTTTTTGATCTGGCTCCGCTCGCTGGTATCGATGGTGTCGGAGAACTTCTTGACCTGATAAATGGTGAAGCTGCTTCGGCCGGGCTCGTCTGGGACTCGAATATCTATCCCGCCGTCACCCTGACCGGGCTTGATCCGCTGCGCATGCGGATACTCGCGGCACAACAGGATGGAAACGAACTCCTCCACCTCGTCGCCGCTCATAGGCGACCACGACACGCGCATGAGTTACCCCTCGTCGGAAGTGACGGACTACACCTTCAATCTAGCCGTGCTCGTGCCTGCTTCCGGTAACAGCCAGGGCCCAGGCTCCGAGTGAGACGCGATGTTCCCACAAAATTTTTGCAACACGTCGAACCTATACCTGTATATAACCCGTAAAGGGCTTTACACGACTTCTTCTACACGCGAGGGATGGCATTGGTATGGAACGGCTCATCGATGATCGGGGGAGGCTGACGGTCGCGGGACAACGGTTGGCAGCCGAACTCTACGACCCCGCAGTGGGGACTATCAAAACGTGGTTGGCCGAGGGTATCGCCGGGGAAATGGCAAGCTTTGGCATGCTCCCATCCGCTGTGGTCGAAGCTGCTCAGAGTAACTACGACGTGCGAAACGACATTGCCCTCGATGTATTCGTCTCGGCGTTGCCGAGCTTCATGCGATATCTCGATAGCGGGAAGTACAGCGAAAGCGGTCCCGCCACTGTTCAGACCTTCTTCATTGGCGCATGCAGGAACATCCTTGCCGCAGTCGTGGAACGGCGCCACAAGAGCCTTCCCTTCGAGTACTCGCGTGCTGACATGCTCGAATGGGTGAAGGAGATAACTCATCTCGAGGGTGCGGACTATCGCTGGATACATAAGCTGCTCCAGCTTGCCCCGCATGATCTCAGCTCAGTCCTTATGCTGGTTGTCCGGGAAGGGATCAGTTTCAACGAAGCCGCACAACGACTGGGTAAGAAGCCCGCAACGATGCGTTCCCACCTTCATCGGTACCGAGGAAAGCTGGCCTACCTGCATTTCTCCGGGAAGATTGACATTCCGGAAACAACCGAGCTTGGCCAATGGGCACGACTCCAAGCCGCAAAAGGCGGCACGGCGTGAACACCCTCATATGGATCTGCGCGATCTGCTGGATTCCAATTGTCCTGGCAACCGTGTATGCCGTAGCCCATCCGGATGCCCAGCGCAGAAAAAACGCCCATCGTGTCCTTGCCACGCTCACCCACTCAATCAGGAGGCAGGACTCAGCCGGTGCAGAGAAAACGCCTAGTAGCTGTGACTGTCCGCGCCATCGTTAGCCCTCGTGTTCTGCACCGTCACCGCGATTGTGTGGGGAAGTGTCGGGTTTCCCAAGTTATCCTCCGCGACCACCTCAACCAGAGCTTCATCGCTCGCCCCTGCAAATCGAACATTGGCAATGAAGTCGGCGAGCGCACCGACAGTCAGATTCTCGACTCCCACGGAGACAGTGATGCAGGCATGACTCCATCCTAGGGTGTGCTGCCACTGAGGATTTGAAGTGTCATCACACTCAGCCCAATGCTTCCGCTAGGCCGCGCACGCGGATCAGCGCCCGTTGATGGTTGACAGTAGGTGCGGTGGTACTGGTTGTGCGGGTAGGTGGGGGTGTCCGAGGAATTCGCCGCTGCGGGTGGCGTCGGACATGGGTCCGGTTTCGGGGTCGAGGATGACTCGCAGGTGTGGTTCGAGGTGGTTGATCCACCAGGAGGACATGGCGGTCATGTCGTCGGAGGCTCGGGCTGCTTCCCATGCTTGGTGCAGTGCAGTGAGGCGGGCGACGACTTCGGGGTAGTGCCACCAGCGAGCGTCCCAGGACAGTCCGGATCCGGCTCCGTCGACGATTTTGCGGCGGATGAGTTTGAGGAAGTAGCCGTGGACCCAGTCCACGACGGTCGGGAACTGGGGGACGAACTCGCGCTCGCCACCGGCTGTGTCCTCGGTTGGAGTTTCGTGGCGGTATGCGGGTGGTTCGGGGTCGGTGAATTCGTTGCTGAACACGTCGTCGTCGAACATCTGCTGTCAGGCTTTCTGGGAGTGGTCGAAGAATTGTGAGGTGGCGAGTGCTTCGTACTCGCTGTCCACAGCGGTGCGGGGGGTTTGCGTCCGCTGGTTGGGTTTCGGCGGGAGCAGTGCGTTCGTGTCGGCTGTCTGTTTGGAGGCGGTGACGGCGTGTTTGTGTTTGCTTTCGAACCAGAAGTCTTTCTTCACGAGCAGGGGTTTTGACCCGCCGATCTTGACGATGGCGCGGGTGCGCGGGAGCGCTTCGAGGTCGGAGACGTCCATGATTCGTTCGCGCTGCCAGGATCGCTGTGAGGACCCTCCGGTGCCGTTGCGGAGACTGGTTGACACGGACATGGATTCGGTTTCGACGTAGTGGTCCCCGATCGAGGCGGAGAGGTCGCCGAGGTATTTTTTGTCGTCGACGTTGCCGCCGTACCAGGTGAGGTTCGCGGCGTCGCTGAGCAGTTTCGCGCCTGCTTCTCCCCACACATCGACTGCTTGTGAGGGTGATTGGAGGATGGTGATCGCGTTGATGCCTTGTGACCCGAAGTAGCTGTACCACTTTGGCAGTTCGCGCAGGCGGCAGACGTTTGCGGCTTCGTCAAGCACGGCGAGCAGCGGCAGTGGCATGCGTTTGTTCGGCTGGGTGCGGCCGTAGAGTTTCGCTTCGATGAAGACCGCACCGATCAGTGCGGTGCCGATAGCGGCTGCGCTGCCGGGGCCTTCCTCGGAGAGCGCGTAGATGGTGTCGGTGCTTCTGACGAACCGGGCGATGTTGAGTTCGGGCAGGTTGTGGACGTGGTTACCGTCGCTGACGGTGATTTTCCCGTTTTCGTCGAGGCTGATTTTTTTGCGCTGGTTGGGGACCACCGCGGCGGCGAAGCGCGGCTCGTCCAGTGGTGTCAGGTAGCGGCGGGCCATGCCGTAGAAGCCGTCGCGCTGGCGTGAGTTGATGCGCTGGCGCGCTCTCATGGATTCGGCGAGGTCGTGGTAGCCGTTTTCGTCGAGTATGGTCGGCGCGACTTGTGACTGGATGTTGCGCAGCCACGAGGTCACGTGCAGCAGGTCCCCGCCGGCCATTGCCGCGGCGAGGATGTAGGCGCCGAAGAGGTCGCGGGATTCGGGGTCGAAGTAGGCGTCGGGGCGGGAGCCGGGTTCGATCGCGGCGGAGACGAAGCAATCCATGACGTGTTTGGCGGTGGGCAGGTCACCGACACCGCGCAGCGGGTTGAACCAGAACAGTGCGCGCTGCTGCTGGTTCCCGGTGACGACGCCCTGCAGGTCGAGCAGCCACACCGTGCCGTGCTGGCGGCGTATTCCCTGGGTGTCGGTGAAGATGTCGGGCTTGTTCGAGGTGGCGATCACCGCGCCGGGGGCTGCCACGATCGCAGGCACACATAAACCGGCTGTTTTACCCATGCGGGTACCGGCGTAGGCGAGTGCTACCCATTCCCACATCATTCGCAGGACGCGGTTCGCGACGACGGTGGTGCCCACGGGGACGCCGAGGAAGCCGGGGTGATTGTCAGGGACTTCGGGGGCGAGTTTCCGGGTCGTCGCGGCCTGGAACCGGGGGTCGGTCTCGGGCACGTCGTGCGGATTGATCATCGAGGTCCGGGCGAGACTGTCCAGTCGTTTCTCCACCCGGCGGCGCCGCATTTTCTCCGCGATCCCGGTGTGTTTGGCGATCACCGCCGCGGCAACGAGGAGCCCGAGTATCGCGAGCCCGACCGCGGCGAGGTAGCCGGTCGCGGCAGCGGGCCATGAGGTTTTGCCGAGGAACAGCAGCACGATCAGCCCGAGCGGGTTCCAGTCAGCTTCTCCCCCGCCGAGCTTGTATGCGGTGCTCATTACGCAGAGTGTGGCGATAACGGCGAGCACGATCAGGAACACCTTCGTGCTGCCACTGCCGGTGCCGGGCCGGTCGCGGCGAACTCGAGACGTCATGGTTCAGGGGTTCCTTTCAGCTGTGGAATCGGTAACTGGTCAGGCGCCAGCCGTCACTGGCTTCTGTGAGCGTGGTGCGCCATGTTCCTGGGGTGAGCGGAGTCGACTGCCCGGAGGTGTGCAGGACAGTCTGGGTGCACTCCACATCGACCACCACGGTGCGGGCACCTTCGGGCACTGCGACACCATCAGGCGCGGTGTCGCAGCGCGCGGTCACCACGTCGATGGATTGTTTCCACGCCTCCCAGCGGGGGTCTGGGCGGACCTCGCTGTCCGCGTTCGGTGTGAGTGCGGCATCGAGCAGTTCGCCGCTTAGCCACTGTTGCGCGCGCCGCAGCGCATCGGTTTTGCTGGTGTCGGTGGCTGGCTGCCACGACAGGATCGTCTGCATCGCGGCTCTCGCGACCGGCTGCGGTGACGCCTCAACGGGGTTGATCTCGACGTGTGCGTCCGTCCCTTCCGGGATCGGCTCGTCAGCGGGCTCTGAGCGGCCGCACGCCGCGGTGACCGCGATGAGTCCGATCAGGACCGCGGCCTGGCCCTGGTGCTTTCTCAGCATCCTGTACCCCTTCTTCTCTCGTAGCGTTGGCTAGCTTCCTGTCTCAGCTAGCGTTGTAGCGCTTCTGTGTCTGGTAGCGCTCGTGTTGTTAGTTCATTGCCCGGTACTTCGGTTCCGCGGCGAGGATTTTGTCTGCGTACGGCCGTGTTTCGGTGGTGTGCTGCCCGCCTGTGGGGAATCCGCCGGCGGACAGGACGGCGCCTTCTCCGGCGTTGTAGCCCGCGAGGTACAGCTCGGCTGCCCCGTTCGGGGCGCGGACGCGGCCTTCTGTGATCGCGGCGTCGATGGTCTGCGCGATGTGGCACATGTAGCGGCCCTGTGCCATTACCGAGTCGGGGATGGCGTTGACGTTGCCGGAGCCGGGTGGCCCGGTGGGGTTGCCGTTGTCGTCGACGGTGCGGCCCCAGCTCGCCCAGGTGGTGGGGATGAACTGGGCGGGGCCCTGCGCGGCCGCGGAGGAGACGGCGTGGGTGCGGAATCCGCTTTCCGCCTCGATCTGCGCGGCAAGCAGAGACGGCCTGATCTGTGGGCACCTTGATCCGGCGCGGGTGATCCACGGCGCGAACTCTGGTGGTACGGATCCGTCCGCGAGGTGGTCCCCAAGCCCGTCACCGCTGATGACGCAGTCGATCGGGGCCATCGGGTCGTAGCTTCCGGTGCGGCCGGGAGCGTGTCCCCAGTCCATCGCGGTGTCATCGAATCCGCCGCCGCGGACGGTGACGTGCACGTGGTCGAAGTGGTTTTCAGTCTCCGACCCCCGGTCTTCCATCAAGGAGGGGGCCTGGCCGGGCTTGATGTACATTTGCCGCCAGATCACGTAGTCCACGTCGAAGAAGCCGGCGTTGGACAGGACATAGTCTGTGACCTCGTCACCGAGAGCGACACCAGCGCCGGACGAGTAGTTCGGGATCATGACGTCAATGGCCTGACCACTCGGGTGATCGGGGAAGGGATCGTGCGGGCGCCACCCGCCGATCGTGTCGATCCGGTCCCCGAATTTGGCGTGGACGGCGCGCATCAGCCGTTTTGTGTTGACCTGAAGGTTCGCTTCCGAACCGACTGACGCGGGGACGGGACGGGAGAGATCACCGAGCGGTGTGACCGCTGCGGCCGGGCTCGGTCTGGTCCCGGTGTCCGCGGCGAGCTGGCTGAGGTCCTCTCGGGGCCGGGCGAGTTGTTCACCGGGCGCTGGTGCTGCCATGTATTGCGGGTAGGGGTCGACGGCGGTGCCGCCGTGTCCGCCCTGCCAGATTTCGAAGTGCAGGTGCGGGCCTGTGGTGATGCCGCGGTTGCCCATCGTGGCGATCTGCTGGCCTGCCCGGACCTGCTGGCCCACCTGCACGGAAAAGGCGTCGATGTGCCCGTACACGGTGGAGACAAGCTGGCCGTTCATGTGGTGATCGAGTACTATCCACAGCCCGAATCCTTGCGCGCCGCCCGCGTGGCGCACGACCCCGTCCGCGGCCGCGTAGATGGGTGTGCCGACCGGGCCTGCGAGGTCGATGCCCTGGTGCATCGTTCCCCAGCGCATCCCGAATCCCGAGGTGAACAAGACGTCATCAGGTTTGACGGGTTTGATGAACGATCCCGGTGGCGCGATGAGGTCACCCCCGCCGCCGGGAATCATCCGGCTGCCGGGAAGGCAATCGGTGGCGGCGCGGTCTTCTTCGTCCTGAAACACCGTCGCGAAGAGTATGAACAGCAGCAGCGGGATGAGCGCAAACGTGCCCAGTGCGACGAGGTTGCGGCTGTTCACTGAAGCCACCTGGTCTCGAACTGCTGCTGCAGGCGGCGATTGAGGTGCATGGCGGCTTCAAGGCGGGCGCGCAGATCGATCACTTCGTCCCACGCTGCGCGGGGCCGCCGTCCGGAGCGGTTCACCCACGTGCGGACTGCCTGTTCGGACACGTCGATCTGTTCAGCTACCGCTCGGCATGCTGCCGTGAACGAGGTGCCGCGCTTGATCTGCGCGACAACCGTTTCCACAGCGGCCTGCTTGGTGTCCTCATCGAGGAGGCGATACCGGCGCTTCGGTTTTTCCGCTGTCACCGCACCAGCACCGCCTCCCCTTCCACAGAGAAGGCTTCTGCTTCCTTGTTCGCTGCGTTGAGACGGACATCGGTGTCGTGAATGCCTGATGCTCGTTCAGACGGGGTCATCCACGTCCGGAAAGGGATACCAGGGCGGCGGCCTTCACCAAGCTTCAGCAAGAAATGTCCGGTACCGGCGGCAGTGATTTTCGGGACTTCCTCTCCACCGCCGTCGTTCGCCCTTTTCTGCCGCTTCGCGGCTTTCTGATCTACGAGCCGGTTCTGATCAGCTTCGTCGCTCCAGCCGATCACCATGTCCTTCTCGCGCTCGGAGAACGACAGCACCTTAGCCAGGCGCTCCACCTCGCCGCGCGGGACAGGCCCGATGATCCGGGCACGCGAGCGCTCCACGAAGCCGAGCGCGCCTGCTTCTTCCATCTCCGCGATGCTGTGCGTGACCGCAGTGATCGCGACACCGTACACACGCTGCAGTCGTTGCACTGCGTCGATCCGCCCGACCATCATGGGGCCGACTTTGATGACCTGCCACAGCTCATCCAGCACGACGTGGAAAGCAAGATTGGGGCCGAGCCCGCTGTCAGCAATTACGTGGGCGGCCTCAATCGTGGCGAAAGCCTCCGACCAGCCAGCCAGCAGCGCGGCCGCGCGCATTGTTTCATCACCGGGAGGGATCGACGACATATCAAGACAAATGGAGGGCCTGTCCACGTTCAGATGGACGGTGTCGGTGCCATTGAAAACCTCACCGAACCGGCCCTTCACCAGCGCGCGCAGCGACCGCAGCAGCGGTTTTACCTGAGACCGGTACTCCTCGGCAGTGTCTGCCACAGCATCAGCGAGCAGCTCCTCATGGCCGTTGTTAACCAGCTCGATCAGATCAGACACAATGGCAGGCCGGTCAGGGCCAAACCCGTGGCCGCCATCCGCGGCGGGCGTATAGAGCAGCCGGATAGCAGATGCGAGCAATGTTTGTTCGTAATCCTCAAGGGGGCGGTGGCGGACGATCTCAAGCAGGCCCGCCACCACATTCAGCTGCCGAGCGGCCAGCGCGAACTCTGTCTGGCGGATGCGCAGCTCGCGTTCTGTGCGAGCCTCATCGGGCAGCGTGGGCAGTGACTCGCGCAGTTTCACCAGTGCTTCGCCGATCGGCCCCGGTGCCAGCGGGTTGATTGAGCCGATCCCATATCCAACGGGAAGTACCTCCCCACCGACTCGTTCACTGAGCACCTTCCCGTCTGGCTTCACATCCCCCGGCCAGATCACACGCACGCCCGCAGCGATGTCTCCGAGCGTGATCCGGCGCAGCAGCGTCGATTTCCCGAAACCGTTCAGCGCGATGATGAAACAGCTCGGTGCCGTCATCGCTTTCAATTTCCACGCATTGAGCGGGTCAAAGCACACCGGAGCTCCTGTTGCGAGGTGATGCCCCAGCGGTGTGCCGAG
This sequence comes from Hoyosella subflava DQS3-9A1, assembly GCF_000214175.1. Taxonomy (NCBI): domain Bacteria; kingdom Bacillati; phylum Actinomycetota; class Actinomycetes; order Mycobacteriales; family Hoyosellaceae; genus Hoyosella; species Hoyosella subflava. The sequence goes on along the minus strand of NC_015561.1, from coordinate 48,993 downwards.
AATGGGGGAATCGGCGCCTACCGACCATGGGTACAGGCCCGCGGCCTGAACGGTCGTGCCGCGGTACTCCACGGGAGGCACCACCGTGGCTTGCCGTCCCCCTCCCAGGCCCGCGAACCCGCGCTGGTCGAGCGGACGTACCCCGCGGTCTGAGCTGTCAGCGCGGGATTTCTCCAGGCGGGCCGCCATCGCGCGGCGGCGGTGCTGACGTAAAACTTGCAGCTCCAGCCACTGCTTTTTCGGGCCGGTCGCTTCGTGTGCGCGCGCTTCCAGGTCTTTCAGGTCCTCGTCGGAGAGAAAACCGATCTTGCTCGCCTGGGCGTGCGCGCCACGTGGTCTGCCTGCCTGCTTCCGACTGCTGGGTTTCTTCGTGGTTCTCGTCATCTCTGCTGCACCACCTGTTAGCCCGCGAGGAACTTCGGGATCGTGGAGTGTTCTGGCGGGATCACCCCGACCCCGAGAGATGCCGCGAAAGCGGGCGCTTGCCAGCAAAAGCTGCGGCGCACCGCGAGTGAGCACTGCTTGGAGAGGTCACGCACGATTTCGTCGACGCGCGGTACGTCCGCGTCCTCGTGCGGCTGCGTCACCGTGATCAGAATCCCGAAGCGCGTCAGCCCATGTCCGCGGGCCTTCTCGATACGGGCCTGCTCTGTTGATGCCACGTCCAGCTCAGCCTGGGCTGACGCAATACCCCGCGCAGACGACCGCGCCGTCAGCGCGTCTTTGTAGTCTTTGTCGACAAGCTCGGCCGCGTCGCCGGCCGAGTGCGGCCGATAGATAAGCGCGACGCGCTTTATCGGCAGTCGTGAATCCGGTTGCAGCAGTTGATACAGCACGTCCTCGGTGACGGCATCCTTTGGGGCCTCCCGCATTTCCCACGTCACCGACACCGCGCCGTCATGGAGCAGACGGTCGCGCTCCTCAATCTGGGTGCGTGGCCCCGCGTCGGCCCATGCCACACCTGTGCCCGCCTCGGAATACAGGCCCGTTTCGATATCACCGAGCGCGCCCGGCTCATACGATCGCCTCACAAACGCGGCGATGTCTTCGGCTGGCATCGGCGTACAGGGCACACCAGCACGCGCCGCCATCCCGGTCAGGCCGCCGAGGCGACGACCGATTTCAACTGCCTGCTCCAGCGGATCAGCGCGCCGCTCCTCTGTCTGTGCGACAAACGTGACCGCTATCCGTGCGGTCAGGCGCACCCCGCCGCTGATCAGACCTGTCGCCAGTTCGTACATCGAATCGCGTGCCAGCTGCGGCGCGTCAACGCGCACGTTCGCTGCGACCGTCTCGTAAAGCTCGATCCCCGTCTCGGGCAGCGTTTCAACGACCGCGACGAGAGCGGCGATATCACCGTCACTGCCCGCTGCAGAAAGCAGCCGCGCCCACTGCCCCACGGCGTTGTCGATTGTCGCTTGATCGAACGCCTCCGCTCCTTGCGGAAATGCCTCCAGCACGATCGTCGATAGGTGCTTATCGGGCATGTGAATCATCCCGAACCTGCGGTTCTGATCATCCACACCCTCGACGAGTTCTGTATCAGCCAAAACGCCGGGAAGCCGGTAACGGCCACCCGGAATCCGTGAGAACGGGCCGCTGGAATAAACATGCTCGCCGCGGCGGCTAGCCCGCCAGAATTGCCAGCGCATCAGTAACCTTTCGTAACCTGACCGGCCGTCGTGCACCACGAGCAGCGGCGCGATCACTATCGCCGAAAGCAGCCCGCCGGCCACCGTGACGAGGAAGCCGAAAATCAGACCTGCCAGAAACCAGAAAACAAACGCGGCCAGCACAACCATCGTTGTGCCGAACGTGGCGCCCCACACGCCCGCTGACCGCGGTTTACGCCACCCGCCGTAGGTCAGGAAAGCCGGTGTTTCGCTCACCGCCGGAACCCTCCCGTGTTAGGGCGCGGCATGCGCGCGCCAGTAGCCACGACCGGACGCGAGGACTGGGTACGCTCACCACGACCGCCTTGCGTCTGCGGCGCCCCAGAAGGAGCCCCGCCACTGCGCACCCGGCCGCCGCCATCCCGGCCACCAGACGGGCTCCCGCCCGGCCGCGAGCTACCCCCACCAGCGGTGCCCCCTCCCCAGCCGCCGCCTCCGCGGCCGAAACCAGCAGGAGCACCACCGCCGCCACCACCTGGAGGAGGCGACGGCGGACTATTCGGGGCTCCACCGCCTCGGCCACCCCCAGGCCCGCCGCCGGACATGCCTCGTCCAGCGGACATCGCCGCAGAACCACCCTTCGTGGCAATCAGCTTCCCGGCCGCAGCACCGGCCGCGACCACTCCCGCAGCAGCAGCAAGACCGCTGCCCCCACCGCCCAGAGTCGACAGCGCTGGGACAATCAGCCGCATCAAGGCTGGCAGCACAAGCGCGACCGAGGCCAGCAGAATCGCACCGGCCACAGCCGTGAACGGCCCGCCCGAATCTTCGTTTGACGGCGCGGATTTCATGAACAACAGCGCCGCCACACCGATCACGAACGCGCCTACTGGTTTGATCAGCAGGAAGGCAATAATCCAGGCGATCAGCTTGTCAAACGCCTGGCTGCCCACACGTGTACCGCCCGCCGCGCCCGCGATCGGCAGCGCCGCAGCCGCCAGCACCAGGATGCCGCTGCGGAAGATCATCACCAGCAGCATCGCGATCCCGCCGAGAATCCCGATGAACCCGATCACGAACAGGATCGCTGTGCCACCTGGATACAACGCGATCTGCACCATCGCCTCAACCAGAGCCTTCGGGTCACTGCCGACCGTGCCCTCCACGAACCAGCGGGCGATACCATCTGTCATCCGCATCGCAGCAGTGACCACCGCAGTGGTCACACCCGCCGCCAGCGTTGCGCGCACCATCTGCTTGAAGCCTTCTTCACCGACATCGCGCAGCGCACCAGACCGCGCGAGCGCCAGTCGCCCGCCAAGCACAATCAGCGACAAAGCAAGGCACGCTAGCTGCACCTTGTACGTGTAGTCCGCGATCTCGGATAGAACGTTGCGGAACGTCTGCTCTTCCAGCTCAGGAACGTGAATCCACAGCCCGATACCCCACTCGAGAAACGTTGCGCCTGCCTCACCAAACGACAAAGCCATGTCCTCGAACGCACCCGACGCGGCACGCTTCGCGACCTCTTCCGCTCCCTCTAATGCTCGGCCGCCTGCCGTTCCAGCGCTCTCCAGGCAGTTCGAGCCGATGTTGTTCTCAACCCCAATCCTGTCGAGAGTTCTTCCGAATGTGTTAAGCCCGACGTTCACACCGGGATGGCATGTGACCAGTCCTGCGAGTGCTTCAGCACCTGATTGACCGACTTCCGGCTCATCATCAGCTTCCTGTGCAAACGTTGCAGCCGCGCTCCCGACAAGCAGCGCCAGAGTGAGCACGAAGATGCCCACGATCCGCCAAACGCTGGCGGTCACCACCACTGTGACCACCCCTCCAGCGAATCCGCCCAGTCAGTCTTGAATGTTTCCGGGCCGCGGATCTTCACGATCCAGCCAGTGCCGTCACGCCAGACCAGGTCCATCCAGCCGATCAGATTGCCTGTTTCACCATTTGGTGCCCGCAGACGCACGCCATGAGACACCCGGCTGAGGTCGTCGTGATACTCCACCCGCAGAAACTCCGGAGCAATCTGCGACCGGCCATTCTCAGCCGCACCTTCACCCCCTTGGGCGTTGAGCATCACGATTTGCTGCAAAAAGCCTTCGTCGTCCTCGACCAGGCCAGCCTCTTTCATGAGGCTGATCCGGTCGTTACCGGTACTGAGGAAGGCGAGATAATGTGTTGCTGCAAGGCCCGCGCCTTGGGGAGTGCGGGAAAATCCGGTGGCGACGCCGTTTTCCGTGAAGCCGGTAGGCCCGTCTGTGGTGCTGAACGGGAGAACCAGGTTGCCGTGCACCACCTGGAGGACGATGCCACCAGGAGCGTCGGATTCTGCCCGCACCGAGGGTGGGGCCACCTGAGTCAGAAGTGCGCCACGATCGTCAACTGGCGTGTAGACCGGCCTGCCCAAATCATCAAAGAACGGATCGTCTCTAAACTTTTCCGCTGGCGGGGTTGCGTCTTCGCCGGTAGCGGGCGCTGTGGGTCCGGCGAGTGGTTCATCCCCGCCTTTGACGATGATCCAGATGCTGACAATCGCGCCCATCGCGATGATGACAGCGACGATCGCGATCGCGATCGTTGTTTTCGTTGAGGTCGGCTCGACCGTTTTCTCCGGGCGATCCGTCGCGTCGGGTTTCTTCTGGCCGCGCCACATCATTTGCTGGCCTCCTCTTTCAGGCGCACGGTGTCGTCAGGGATCGCGTCGAGCACTGTCGCCGTCCGGTCTTCACCTGGCCCTGGAAGTTCCAGCTGCCAGTCCTCTCCGTTCCACACCACGACAACTCGGTTCGCGCCGAGTGAGTCATCCGGGTATCGCTGCACCACGTTGATCTCGGCGAGAGCAGGCTCATAGGACCGCCACTGGTAGCCAATGATTTCCGGTGCTGCGCCGGGATCGACCATGTCTGTGATGGATATGAGCGCTCTGTGAGCGGCGTAGAAATCTCGTCCTTCACCAGGCGCGGCCACCGTGGACAGGATCTTCGTCCACTGTGAATCCACGGCCGTGGAAAGCTGCACCGATTGAGTGATCGCCGCCAGCGCTGCGCCCTGTGGCGTGTGCGTGAACCCGGTGAACGGCTGGTAGGGGCCGCTGGCTGGTCCATCTTCTGCCCCGAAAGGCACGTTGATCCCCTGCACGTCCTGCCACAACGCAATGACCGGAGGGTTATCGAGTCCAGAGCTATTCTCTGAGACTTCATCCTGAGGGGCTGAGCCGCATGCAGCCACACCCACGCACAGGACTGCAGCCATTGCGATCAGTCGTGCTCTCATCGTCCGCCTTCCCCACCGCCGACTCCGCCGCTGCCGGGTTCGCCGCCGTATTCATCGCTGATCTGATTGACCAGGCACTGCCGGTGTTCTCGCGTCGCGGTTTCCTGGCACTTTCCCGCAGGGGCAGACGCCTGTGGCCCGTAAGCCGAGGTCAGAAGCAGCGTCGCTATCGGCAGTGCGGCCGAGGCAGCAATGATCCAGCCCGCAAGTGCGGCAAGCAGTTCCGCTGTGGTTGGCGTTTCCACACCGGGATTGTGCCGACGGTCCCAGGCCCAGCGGCCGCCCACGAAGATGACCTTCGCGACAGCCGCCGCGCCGACAAGCCCTGCTGCCCACCCCAGGAGCAGGTTGATGTCGCCGACCACTGAGTCCGGCAGTTCCGCCGCCGCGAGGACAATCATGCGACGACCGCGTTGAGAATCTGGTTAGCCGAGTACGCGATGACTGCGCCGATGAGCGCCCACACCATGCCCTGGCCCGCTTCACCGCGGCCAGTCATGTATTTCTCCCAGGCAAATTTGCCGCCACCGTAAATCAGCGCGGCGACGCATGCGAGGACAACCGCCCACAACAGCCAGTTCACGATCCGGATGAACCCGTTCGCGCCCGGAGGCATCTCCGGGACGATGTTGAACTCCAAAGCGAGGTGACTCACCGTTGCAGCCTGAGCGAGTGTTTCGACAACCATGGGGTCATTCCTTTCGTGACAAGCAAAGAGGTGAAGGATTAGGCAGTGCCTGAAACTGGCGGCGCGGACTTCGCCGCGGCGCGGGAGCACAGCCGGTACGTGCCCGGCGCAAGCTGAACCGCACCAGCAACAGCAGTCTGGGACGTGGCGAACCACAGCATCCAGCCAAGTGCTTCCTGATGGTCAGGCGTGAGTCACCACCGGAATGACCAGGTACATCGCGTTCACAGGGGCACCCCCATCTGGGGCAGCTGCTGCTGGATGGCGGTGATGATCCCGGCACCGGCCGCGAGCACATCTCCGGGGAACTGGTGGCTGCCCGGAGGAATTCCGTCCTTCGCGCGCCAGCTTGGAAGGCTGTCAGGCCCTGCCGAGATAAGACCTGGATGGTGGCCGATTGCCCAGTGCGCTGGCGCGGCCGCGCGAACCACTTCCCGGTACTGGCGGACAGGTTTTGTGTCCTCACGCGACGCACTCACGGTGATGACACCGAGCGGCCTGCACGCAAGGTTCTCGCTCTGGTGCTGCATGAGCAGAGCGTGCGCCGCCTTCAGGCTCGCGATGGTCTCGCGCGCGACAACCACCACGAATGGTGACTCCGAATGGGGGTCCGCCCCGGATGGCCACTGGTGCTGGCAATCCTCCGCGAACTCGAAAAACGCGGCGAGTGTGGACACTCCCGCACCGCCGGTTGCTCCCAGAAGCCACACCGCTGGGCCGGGCTGCGGGGCGGGGATAGACCCGTCCCACACCGTTGTGGTCATGCGAGGTTCTCCTTTTCCTCAGAAACGGGGGCAAAGCGGCCGATGATGTCGAGCACGTCAGTCCATGCCTCGAACGTGGCGCGGCTGATCCGGGTATGGTCGAGCACTCCCGGCCTGGCCAGAACAGGGTCGAACGGGATTTCGACCACACCAGCTGTGCGTGACTCGAGTGCTTCGCGCACACCGCTGACATCGACCATCGGTTTCGGTGCCTGGTGTGAAAGCACAACGACGGTTTCACTAAGGAAGTCCTGCCCGTAGGTCGCGGCCAGCCACTTCAACGCGGCCCGAAGCCGCGCAAGCGGTTCCGCGCGGGCGGGCGCGGTCACGACCAGTGGTGGACCTGAATCAATCAGTCGTGTTAACCGGGGTGAGCGAAACGCGCTCCCCGCGTCATAGACACGGGCGCTGCCCCTCGCGGCGAGGAGTTCGTCAATCAGCGCTGGATCACCGAGAGACCCCTCCTCGCCCGCGCCGAAGACCACCGCGCCTGCAGAGGTGACGGCCATGGTGTCCTCGAACTGGCGCAGCCGCTGCGATTGTGCAACGGTCCCAGCTGCCGTGCGGGCGAGAAGATTCCCGCCGTCTGAGGTGGTATCGACCACAGACACCTCGCATCCGGTGCCCAGCCGCAGAGCAGTCGATAACCCGAACGCCGTTGTCGTCGATGCGGCGCCACCAGAGCCCGCGACGATGACCGCGCTCAGCGCGGCAGGATTACTGATCTCCGGTGACCGCATAAGCGTGACGATCCGTGACTTCTCAGGCACCGCCGATCACCTCCTCAACCGAGGCGATCCGGTACTCCTCGCCAGCAGGCACTACCACGACGCGCTGAGTGAACCTGCCCTCATCATCGGAGGGTGCACGAAGGTGCATCTTCACCTCGAAGACCTGTGGACGATCCGTCGTGCTCACCGTGACGCAGTGGTCAGTGCCGCGCGGCACCTCACCAATCCCGGCTTGCAGCTGTTCGACCGACCGTTCCGGGTTCATCAGTGATGCTGCACGCGCCGCATCACGATCCGTGTAATAGGCATACTGAAACGCCAGGATGACGCCCACAGGTGTCCGTGGATCGCCCGGGCCGTTCGACACCAGGCTGTACTCGGTCGTCTCCGGCGCACACCACGGAGTGAACTCTTCCTCTGGCTCCGGTGCTGGTTCGGGTTCAGCGGACACCTCCGGGGACGAAACCGCTGTCGTCGATGCCGCGTCCGCGGTGATATCGGCAGGCTCATCACCGCCACCACCGAGCACCGTCACTAAACCCGCGACACCCAGCACCACTGCCGCCGCCCCCGCCGCGCCCAGCATGAGCGTCTTGCGTGTCGGATTAGCCGACTGCTGCTGCTCAGCGAGAGCATCGATCAGGTTTTCGCTGGGGATATGTGCCCGCACCCAGGCAGGTATCTGCCCAGTGCCAGCCCCGAGGCGCACAGTGCCGAACTCGGCATCAAGGTCGAACCCGGCACCGAGGCCAGAATCGGTATCTGACCCCGCCCCGGCCATCTCGGAGAGCGGATCATCGCTGTAATCCTCTGCAAGATCGGGGAAAAGGTCGTTCCCGCCGTCTGAAAAGTCCGTGGACAATCTTCACTCCATGAATAGGAGGGCAGGACACACGCAGTGCCCTGCCCTGCTGCTCTTACTCGCCGAAGAATCCCGCCAGGCTGGACTCGAAGTCAGCGATCGCGGCCTCCGCTTCGGAGACCAGATCGACCACGGGAACCGTGGGAAGCACGTCAGTAAACGGTGCCGGTTCCTCGAACACGTTTGCCTCCGGTTCCGGTGCGTTCGCGGCCTCAGCGGCCGGGGAAGGCTCTGCAGTTCCCTCAGCAGCCGGTTCAGGATCAGTCGCCACCTCCGGCGCAGCGAACTGTTCCAGGCCCGGAATGTTCTCAGCGCCGGGGATGTAAATCGGTTCGGGTTCGGGGAATAGCTCGCGCGCTTCCTCATCCGGCAGGGTGTCACCCGCCCCAAACGCAGCTCCGGCGAAGGCGCCAGCCGCACCACCCGCGACCGCGGCAGGAATGCCAACAGCTGCCGCACCGATCGCGCCGCCGGTTACCGCACCGGCAGTGCCTCCAGCCACAGTGCCCACACCCGGCACGACGACGCTGCCTCCAGCTGCGCCGATCGGTGTGCCGATCCCCGCGCCAGCCGCACCGCCAATCAGGGCGCCCGCGCCACCCGTGACCAAAGCGCCGGTCGCGCCGCCAGCCATCGTCGCGGCAGCAACCCGGTCTGCGCGGTCGATGTCACCCAGGCCAGCGTCTACCCACGCGTTCGCGATATCCGCCTCGATGAAGGCGCTTTGGTTGTTTGTCTTCTCCAAGTCGTCATCCGACATCCACTCAGGCTTGTCGGTGATGAAATCACCGATCCGCAGACGCCCTTCCGGTGCTGCGATCGGAGCGATCACGCCGCTGCTTTGAGGAGCGGGCGCAGGAGCCGGAACGGATTCCTCAACAGGAATGCTGTCCGGTGCCGGTGCCGGTGCCGGTGCCGGAGCAGGTGCGGTGTGCGCTGGTGCGTCGTACTGCCGCCACTGCACGTTCTCGTAGCGCTGTGTCTGCTGCGGCACCTCGACCCACACCTGACGCTGCGGAGCTGGTGCTGGTGCAGGGGCGGGCGCGGGAGCTGTTCCTCCCTGACCGGAAGGTGCCTGTGACGGCGCATCCGTCACCCCGCCCTGCCGTTCAAGTGGATTCGCTGCGGCGATAGCTGCACCCAACGACCCGGTTGCCACGAGTGCCACGAGAGACGTTGCGGTCACTCGTCTTCCCAAATGTTTCATTGACTTCCTCGATTTCCTCTCCGTGATGCTGAAACAGGTCCCGCCGGGCTGCTCAGGAACAGCGATCGGCTCGGTACGTGTGCGTGTTCGGGAATCCGTGTTCCCCCGAACGCGGCAACCAGGTCGTGGATCAATTCCTGGTTGATCTCGTGCGGACGCCGGTCGCCGGACGCCGGTCGCCGTGCAGCTGCAGATACGCACACGCCGTCTCCTCGTAATCCACGCCGGGTCAAAGCCTGGCGCTGCGGCAAGCTGGTCCCGAATCTCTTCCAGCGATATCCTCACGACTGCCCGGCCTCCCCTGGCTCACGTGTTGTGACGGAGTCGATCGGCAGTCGCCCGGGCTGTGGTGCCGGTACCACCCCTGATGACGACGCTTCGGTTTCCGAAGGAGAAACAATCGTTGTTGGCGAAGGCGCAGTCGATGAGTGGGATGTCGTCGACGGTTGAGGTGATGGTGTCGCTGGAGCGGTCGTCTCAGAAGGCTTCGTACCGGTTCGCGCCTCGATATCCGAAGCTGCCGCTGTCAGCCACTCAGCGACGAACTTCGTTGGGGACCAGCCCCCCGCGGTGATCGGTACAGACCCGTACGAGCCATGCGCTGCTGGGTTGCGGGCGTAAGTCGATAGCGCCTGCAAGTCGAACAGATCTTCATTTTCCTCGAGTTCCGCTGAGACAATGTCGAATGTCTGCTGCACGACGCGGGATACGGTCGCTGGAGGAATCACCTCAACTGCCGCTTCTCCGACTTTCGCGGCCAGAACCGCGAAAGCTGCTGGCGGGTGCGCTAATCCGACTGCAGCAATCTGCGCGATCGTTTCAGGAGTAATGACCTTCTGCGCCACCGAGATCACCGCATTCGCGGCGACAAGGCCCACCTTTGTCAGCGCCGCGAGTGCTTCGTCAGGGGCCGGAATGCTGGCGTTGGGTGCGGTGGCTGCTGCGACTCGCTCTGAGATGGACTTCGTCGGCTCAATTGACAAGTTCTCCAGCGCATTTCCGGGAACCTGGATGTCTTCGTTGATCGTGTCGACCGCCACGGTGAACGCTGAGCTGGAAAGGGATCGGCCGATAGTTTCCAGAGCAACGATCGGGTCACCGCCGATAGCGGTTTGCCCCGCAACCTGCACGACCGCCCGTGCGATCGGAGCTTTGACCGGGGCGTCACACGCTAGGTCTCCAGGTGTGCAGAACTCCGCCACACGCCCAGTGAGCAGCCCGTAATCGGCGGCGATATCTTCTTCCGGACCAATTCCGGCGCCCTCCGGCGCGATGTAGGACGGCTCGGGCAGGGACCGGACAGCTTCTCCCCCCGTGCCGGGCACAGGGGCTGGCGACGCCGACTGCGTGCCAGGGAATGGCCCCGCTCCCGCACCGCGAGTCGGTGAGCCGAACACCGCTCCGGCGGCGACTGCTGAGGCAGGGATCGAGCTTGCGCCGCTTCCGATTTCGGAGAGGAACCTCGATGCTACGTGACCGCCCTGCGAATAGCCGATCGCGGCAATTCTGGTGCCCGGGCAGTCAGCAAGAACGCGTTCCGCCGCGGACTCCAGATTATCGACACCCTTGGCTACCGAGTCGATGTACGGTTCGGGGCCGCCAGGAACCATGCCGCCGAATCCAGCCGGATACGGCACGTAAGCGCGGTCAACCTGCACCCCTGCCCGGCGCGCCCGGTCCAGAAATGGGGACAGAACCTCACTCAATGCCCCGGTATCTGTCTTTACGGGGGCACTCGGTGACGATTGCCCCGTCCCCTGCATCGCAAGGACATACAGGCCAGGGCAGCTGTCTACGAGCTGGTCACGCCAATCAGCAGACGCATGCGCAGGAGCGGCAGTAACCGCTGCAGTCGCGATAGCAGCGGCCGCTGCAGCACTCAGCTGGCGAAAAAGGGACATTTCCGATCCTTCTCCTGCTCCTGCGCCCGGATCGCCATGACGCGTTCTGTTTGGTGTCTTTTCCGGCTCGCGAAATGGGAATTGCGGCGGGTGAGCCGAGACGAATAGGGAGATGCAGAGATCCAGCGTCCAGCACGCTGAGATCACGATCAGTGCCCTCCTTTGCTGCTGCGTTCCTGCAGACAGCGGGGGCACCTACAATCGAAAGTGCCCCCGCTATCGGACTGTGGGTCCGCTCTGGGTGGTAATCACCCGATGCGGGGACTTAGGGCCTCCCGTCAGCAGCCATGTCGCCAAACTTGATCTGCTGACGGTGAGGTTTTATTTCTCGCCGTCTCTACCGATATTTCAGCTATTAGTACACTACCACTATTCCTTACCACAGTGACTTACCGCTAGGACGTGAAAGACGATGAATCCCCGTGACCGTGACCAACTACGCGGGAGAAGACAAACTGTGAGCAGGCGTGTCATGCGGGGCTTCCGGGGTGAGCGACTCCGCGAGATGCGCGAAGCGTGCGGGATATCGCAGCAGGACCTTGCGCGCATGGCGGATTTGAGCGCCGGGCTGATCGTTGGACGGTGGGAGAACGGTGAACGCTCGCCGCAGGTCGACCTCCTGGCGCGTGTTGCCCGCGTCCTGAATAAGCCGATCGAATATTTCGTCGACATCTCCCCTGAGGAGCGATTCCTTGGTGACCTGCGCATCCTGCGCGGGCTTACTCAGCCCGCTCTCGCGGCGCGCATCGGCATTTCTACCGGATCGCTCGCCGAACTGGAACGAGGCCAGAAGCGCCTGCCCCCTGAAGTCGCGCAGCGCCTTGCCGGCGTGCTCGACTTCCCCGTCGAGGCGGTCATCGCCGCGCACGAAGCTGTGCGCACCCGCCCGCCTGGTACCCCACCCTGAGTGCATGCGATAAATTTAAGCAGTTGGCGGTCAAGTTGCAACACAGACGTTCCTGCGCGGACCGCGCGACATGTATGACTTTCCAGGTAATGCCGTGTTTTCCTTCGTCGGTTACCGTTAGAGTTTAGCAATGTGCCCTTAAATTTCTCTTGGAGCGCCATGGATGAGGATGCTGCGGATCGTCTGGCCCGCGCGGTGCGGGAGCGGCGGAAAGAACTGGGGCTCAGTCAGTCTCAGCTCCATGGGAGGGGCGGACCGTCCGGGCCGACTCTTGTCAGGATCGAGCACGCTGAGGTGCCCCTGCCCGGTCCTGTGACGCTCGCGAAGCTTGACCGGGCGCTCGGCTGGACGCCGGGGTCAGCGAACGCGGTCGTCGAGGACGGGACAGAGCCTAACCTGTCAGAACAGCAACCGTGGATTCCCGGACGAGGCTCCACCACCGTTCCGATCACGGTTGTTACGGACTTGATTGGCGTGGCCGACCGCATCGGTCAGCTCGCTGAAGACACCAGCACCACTCTGTCCGAGCTACGACACCGGTTGCGCGCCGCCCAACGCGACCTCGCCGTCATCCTGCATCCCATCTACGGGGCGTACCTCACGCATCTCCTTGAAAGAAACCGTCGGGACGGTGCCGCTGACCTCAATCCGCTCGTGCCGGTCTTCGAGCAGCTCCTCAGAACCAGCGAGAGCACCGAAGACATCGGGGAGCGGCAATACAGGCGCTGGCTCGTGGGTATGTTCGAGCCTGACGAGGAGACCAAGCAGCGTTTTCACGCACGCTGGAAGGCAGCGACGACACAGTGACGTACCCGGAGCTATCCACAGCAGAAAGGATTAAGACGCTCTTCCGGCTGTGGGAGGGCGTGGATCACGTTGCGACCGGACTTGCCGATGTCGCTGCCGCGCTGACGTCGGCAGGACTATCTGTCACCGCGCGGGAGCTGGAAGACGCCACCACTGGTGAAGGTGCGCTTTCCGGCGATGTGCTCGCCGCGCTGGCGGCGCATTTCCGCGCACAGCCGGAGTATCTGACCAGTAATGACCCGGCCGTCTACAGCACGATTCATGCCGAGGCGAGTCTACTGATCAGGATGAAGAAAGGCGGCGTCACCCAGCTCTACCTGCGCGGTGCCCCAACCTCAGCCACGCGGCGTCTGCTCAACCAGATTCTGGGGAAGGATCAGCGCTAGCTCCTGCCCCACTGAATCCACAAAAACCAGCCACTCATCTGCTGTGTCGCACCGGGGTACAAGAAATTCCTCACGGGGGGATTGAGCGGCCGGAGTCAAGCACCCCAGCACCCTGCGCGCAACCTCGCTAGAGGAGACAGAGTGCTCTGACGACGGTGCTTCCGTAGCGCCCAGGGCGCGCAGCCCGTCGTAGATTTCTGTTGCCATTCTCAGGCGACTCTGTCGCGAGGACAGCGCGCTGCCTGATGTGAGGATCACTTCCGGCATTTCAGTGGTCACGACCGACCACAATGTGGCGACACCATCGACCCGGCGGCCTCTAGCATGCGTGATCAGGGCACGTGCACACACGGCCGCGGCAGCAGCTAGCAGCACGGCGAAAACCCAGGTGTTTGTGGATTCCTTCGCGGATACCACTCCCGCGCCGGAGCCGAGTGCCTTCATGCCGGCAGCCAGCAGCATCGTCGCGGCATCGATGAACATCAGAACCAGGACGATGATTACCCCGAGGACCGTGCCATTGCCGCAACGGCGGCCGCGCTGCAGCAGGGACGTGAAATAGGCCGCGCTCACACTGAACAGGCCCGCGCTGACTGGAAACGCAAACAGAGCGAAGTACATGACGGAACGCCAGTCAGCGAGCGACTCTACTGTGATGTCCGCTTCCCTAGCTGGAGACGCCAGCAGGAACATCACCACCCCAAAGCCCAGAACCAGCCCATACCTCGCAGTCATCCTCCGGCGGCCCGGATTGATGCGCCAGGCATTGTGCAGGCCAGACAGTGCAGTAACTGACAGCATGACCATGACATGCACCAGCACACGCAGATTCACCGAACCGAGCAGATGAGCCACAACTGGTCCCACTATGGGGTCCTTGAGCACTAGAGCGGCCCCGCCGAACGCCAGGGCCGCCGTGAGCCGGCTGTTATCGAGCGAGCGCGGCAAGTAAATGAACCGAGCGATCACAATGCTCCACACAAACAGCACGATCAGCAGGTGCGGAAGAGCCGGAACGGTGTTAATCATGGCTCACCCCAGAAACGTCCCGAGCATGCGGGCTGACTTCTTCGCCGTCCCCTGATCAACGATCAAGGTCGCGAGCAGCTCCGCTTCCTGTTCCTCACGCGTATCGAATGTAGTGCGGCCAAACATCATCTGAACATCGTCGGGGTCAAACGACGGAAACCACGCTTGCAGCAACTCGCGTGGCGGCTTCTCCCCTGACTGATGCTCCAGCAGCATATGTGCGAGCTCGTGACAAATGACCAGCTCGGTATGCCACCGCGGGCTGCCCTCCGCGACAACGAGTACGGCCTGGCCGGGGCAAACGAGCGTCATGCCGCATGGCGAATCCTCGAGCGCCTCAGGCGGCACCGTCTGTACCTGAATTTCGAAGCCCATGACAGCGCTGACCTCCCCGATCAGCGCGTCGATACTCCACGGCTCCGGCATCCGCAGCCGTGCCAGCACCTCACGGGCACGGCGCTCAACGGCGCGCTTCTCACTCATGGCACCAGCACCGAAGGCATCAGCATGCCCCTATCGTCTGCTGGATCCGCTCCAGCACCGCCTGATAGTCGACCGCGGTGGCGAACTCGTGCGGCCCGTCCCCTGTAGCCCACAGCGCCGAACACCCGTCAGCGCGAATGACTTCGCCGGTTCCTTTCTCGGACTCGACCACAACACCGGGCTGTGCCAGCACCGCAGCAGCAACCGAATCATGCGCCGTAACAATCAATTCTGCACTTTCGTACATGCGGGTCGCGTACTCGGCGTACCCCGCAGAAATGGAGCGGACAAACTCGCCCAGAACCCCTTCAGCACGTTCGAACAGCGTAAACGGCACATGCAGCGGTGCGGTGACATTCATCCCCACCCACACCACAGCACCCGCGGCCGCGGCGACAGCGGCCGTTGCGGCGGGATCATGGTTTGTGTTCGTGTCACCCTTGATCAGGAACTGGGGGTAGCCCGCGAGAACACGATCGGTATTCGCGCGCGGTCCCATGCCGCCCATAATGACGACCCGGCGATACCGCTCCAGAACGCCTGGGTCATCCCGAAGCGCGGCCGCGACATTCGTCAACGGTGCCAGACAGAGTAAGTCGCGGGTCGGATCTGCCATCTCACTGATCAGCGCCGGAGCTGGCAGAGCGGACAACTCAGCCGAGGAGACTCCCAGACCCGTGTTTCCCAGACCGTCACTGCCGTGCGGTGACTGGCTGTAGTCCTTGCCGTCAGGCTCGATCCCGGCAGCGATAGGCACACCCGAATGGTCGGCGGCAGCCAACACGGCTGCCGCGTTGCGGGCTGCCTGCGCAGCAGAACAGTTCCCCGCCGACGATATGACGGCCGCAACATGAACGTCTGGATCACGCAGGAGTATCAGCAACGCCAGCGCGTCATCAACGCCACAGTCAGTGTCGACAACCACCTCGCGCACGCAATCCTCCTCATGCCAGCCCTCTGAGTTTAGGCCAGCATCCGCCGCCCCTCCGTGCGATCTACGCCACCTGCGGCCCGCTCAAAGCGAAGCGTCTACCGTTATTACAGGTGTGCCACGGCGTGCCGAAGCGCTGGAGTCAGCCTTCCTGCAGCGGTATTCGCGCTGATTTCTGGCCCTGTTCCGCTGCTAGTGGGGCGGCGTAGCCGCTGGAGGACAGTGGGCTGACCGTGTTGGTGATCGTGCGGTAGCCGGTGAGACAACCTCGGCCGCAGCGGAGATGGCTGGCATGGCCAAACGCGTTCTCATGTGCGGTTTCCCACCCCTGTTTCTCTCTCCCCTTGGAGTCGGCCCGATGAAGGGGCTCGTTCTGCAGGATTGGATGCGCTTCCTCGTGGGGGAGTTTCGCCTCACACCAAGACATGCCCCGGAAATACTTAGTCGGGCCTGCTGAGGCGGCGCAGCTGGTCGGTGATCCGTTCGAGTCGGTCGAGGATCGCTACCGCGTCAGGGTCGGCGTACACGCGGGCCAGAAGTTCGGGGTCATCGGGGTAGACCCCGGCGTGGAGATCGGCGAGGAATTCTTCCGGCCAGGGCGGGCCGTCAGGGACGGGAGGCGGTATGTCACCGCCGGGTTCGTGACTCATGATTGCCAGTCTTTCTTCGCACCACAGCAGTGACGGTTCAGCCCAGCTACAGCAAAAAGCCGACCACCTCAACAACATAGTCCAGCCGTGCAAAGTCGCGTTACCGAACACCTGCTTGTGTGAATGTGACGTCTAAACGCGCTGCCGGTACGGGGTCATTGTGCGGGACGCAGAATCCCGGCTGTATCTCCATCATTGGGTTCCGCGGTTTGGTCACCACCTGTGCTTCTAGCTCCGTTCGGGGCGTAGGCAGGGATTAGACGAGGCTGTAGCCGATCCGGACCGCGGCGGCGGCAAGCCGGATCTGGATCCCCGGATGCGATAACGGGTTCGAGGTCAAAGGACGATTGGGGAAGGCATCCGCAACCGGTCTGAACAGCACAATGCAGGGGCCACCGGAAAATCGGCCCCGATACACAAGACCATCCAGATCGGGGTGTGCAGCCACGATCGCGCGGGCCCACCGCTGCGTGACGCTGTGCGGCGCGCTCGCCAGCGCGAAGTTGCCGCCCACGCGGGTCGGCCACCGGCCCTCACCGAACCCGCCGACATCAAGAAGCCGCAGCTCACGCGTGAACCGGAACCCAGTGAGATACGGGGATTCACAACTGCGATCGATCACCCGGCTGTGCTGGAACGCTTCCGCGAGCGCGCCAGCAACATCGAGGGCTCCGTACCACACCCCACGCCGGGGATGCTCTCCTCGGGGGTATGGCTGCGGATCGAAACGGAGCACCGGACCAAACATGCGAAAAGCGTTCCAGGGCAGGCTGTGGCTACTCTCGGTGCGGTGGACACGCCACACCACCTGGCTAGGTGGCAGCGCGCACACCTCGCCGGACTCGATTCCGAGCGCGCCCAACTCCGTCACCGAAGGTGGATGCGGCAGCATCCGCGCCACTAGATCAACTGCCAGCTGGATGCGGCAACAATATCGAGCGCAGCCTCCGGATCGCCACCAGCTGCGAGCCATTGCACGATCGATGACGGAGCACCCTCAATAGTCAGATCTGCACTGGGTTCAGTCAGCAGCCCGTGCACAGTCAAAGGGTGGGTGCCGTCCGGCATCGCAGACAGTACCTTGTCAATGTTCGGCACCAGCCCATCCTCGGTGAACTGAATCTGCGGAAGCAGCAGCTTGTGTCCCACCTTGAGAGCCCACAACGAACCCGCGCCAGTCCGCTGCCGCACACGCGAGGCAGAAACACCAAGCCGCTGAGCGGCCGCCTCCACAGTCAGCGCGCCGCTTGTCAGGGACCGCATTCGTGCTTCACGGTCAGCGCGAGCGACGGCCACCGACAGTGGGTCCTCACCAAACCCGGCTGCGTCATAGAGTTCCGCGTCATGCTCACTGATCTGCGCACCCGGATGCGAATGACGGTGCAGAGCGCGAAGGAGAGGGAGTAGCGCAGGCCGGGCAACATCCGTTCCCAGCGCTTCACTGGCGGCGGCTTCGAAGTCAAGCTCGCCCGCCAGGTAGCGGTCTTCCAATGCACCCATAACACCACCCCTCACTACTTCTAACAGTGTAGCGAACTGTTAGCTGCTTGAGGCTGCTCTCCACACCATGTCGCCGACGCCGCGCGAAGCACACCGTCGCCGAAGTCCACCTAGACCGCGAAATCAGTGCCACTTATCGCCGCGAATGATCCACAAAGACCGGGTGAGGCCGTCTGGCCTCAGGTTAGGGCGTACCGAACCCTGAAATCCCCAGTCGGTCAGGGCCGCTGCACGGATGAACTCAGACATCCGTGCAGCGGGTTCAGGCGTGGATGTCGTTGTAAGGACTCAGGACATGCTTGACAGTGCGACCTTTTCGCGTGCGCACCCTCCGATGGCTACCAACCGAAGTATGCCGGAAGGCTTACTTCCGGACGGTCGACCCTATCTCAGGCCTTCAGCGCAACGGTAGCTGTGTCCGCCGGTCGCTCGGGAACTCGGCGTGGACCGCAGCGCCACCAGCATCTCGCAAAACCTGCTCCCTCTCAAATCCCGCGTTGTGTACGTTAGAATCTAACGTACACAACGTACACGGAGGAGGTGTCATGGCGTCTCGTGTTCCTCACAGAAAGGCTGGCATTAGAAGCCATGTCAAGCCAGGACTGTCGGCCGTCGCCTTCAAGAGAAGCAGAACCCTTACGTCAGCCCGGAGCAGCGTCCACGTTCCCGTGAGAGCCTTTACGCAGCGGGCTGGCTGGAGTCAGGGGAAGGGGCCTGTCCTTGTTGATGAGCACCGGATTGCCAGGATCGTAGAGGACGTACTTGGTAAACGCGGCGTGGGCCTGCCGGATAGCCCCGCAGGCGGTTCTCCGCTTCCGGAGGGATATGCCGATGCAGTACACCGAAGCAACCTTTCGCTGCTGGAATCCCTCGAGACGGTTAAATCCGGGCAGGCTAACAAGCTGCTCTCCCCCAGATCGGAGTCGGATAGCCGCTCCCAGGTTAAGAAACTCCGCGACAGCGGGGATCTCATCGGCCTGCCGCGGGGGCAGCGCCCGGACTATGTCTACCCGGTGTTCCAGTTCGACCGGGCCAGACACCGGGTTCATCCTGTGGTGGCACACGCGAATCAGCTGATCGGTGCCGCATCCGATCCGTGGGGTGCAGCGTCGTGGTGGCTGACCCCGGCTGAGCCGCTGGACGGTGCAACCCCGCTCACTCTCCTGGAGTCGGGCAGGCTCACCGAGCAGCAAGTAGACGCGGCGGTTCTGTGGGCGCAGAGAGCTATGTAGGCATTGCGCGAATACAACGGCAATCCTGCGGACACAGATGTCATTCCTGCAGGCGCCAGCCTCTGGCGCGTGTACCGTACCGGTTCTCCCTATTCACCTGTGTCGTTCAACACCAGCGGCATCCCTCCGCTAGCCGATGAGAGACAGGCTGAGCTTCTCAGTTCCTCCCAGGGCAGGTTCGACCTGGTGCACGATCCGGAGATCTGTCCCGGAGGAGAGGAACTCGGCGGGCAGCTCTATGTGGGCATGAGCCTGGCAGCAGCAGTCGCGGAGGGCGTCCTGCGCAACGCGAACATACCGCAGTCGCTGCGCGTTCCCTCGATCTGGCTGGCAGGCAAGTCACTGGCACTCATCTCCGTGCTCTCCCCTGTCAGGGTTGCCGTCTTGCATGGGACTCCCAGTCTGACCAGGCTCAGCCTGGACGGATCACTGGCCTCATCGACCTGGAGGGACTACGCCTGGTCCAGGATCACTGCGGCGCGTGTACTGCTCGCAACCCCTGGCGCACAGGGAATGCGGTACCAGTGCAGGCACGCCCCGGCAGAACTGGCTTCCATGCTGATCGACGGGCGCGGCCAGCCGGCGCTCAGACTGGAACGTCATGGCAGGCTCGACGTACAGGGCTGGGCACGAGACGCAGTCGTGTCCTCATTGTTCTCGGATTTCGGCCTGGTCACTACATAGGCGGTCGTGGTGTTTCTGGTGCTGGCGTTCAGTCGCTAACGACGACCGTCGTCGTGGATGCTCGGACTTGTGTGGCGTGTCAGGTGGTTTCGTGTCTCTAGTGTCGCTGTTTAGTGCTTCCCTGGAGGTGAGGATGACTGCGCGGACGTGTGAGCGGGGCGGGGCTGGCTCATATCGGCGAGTCATGAATCTTCGCCACACAACAGTGCCAGGTTTAGCGCCTCATCGCCACGCAGGATAGGCGGGTCGCTCCTCGGATTCATGCCCACGCCCTTGTCGCACTTTCGTCCCCACGCTCGTCGCCATTCCAGCTATCACGACTTACTCATTTCGAGATTCTGCCGAGTTCCTTGCCCTACGACGAGCGGTTGAACGCTGGCCGCATCTATCAGGGACACCGCGAAGCTTGGTGTGCCCAGGCGTACCCATTTCGCTTCAATAGCGCTCATGGGGCAGTCGATGTGCTGATGGCTATTAGGCGCCAACGGCATTCGAAATTGGCTATCCGCAACTCGCCGGCGTGTCCTCCCCGTTACCGGATAGCCAAAACGGCAAGATTGTGCCCATGGCTGGATTACGCAAACCTGGTCGCCCGAGCAAGGGGCCGAGAGAAGCCTTTCTCGCGCGCATGCACCCCGAGTTGAAATCCGCCCTGCATAAGGCGGCTCAGGACCGAGGAATCACCGCGAACGACCTGATTGCTGTGCTGATTGCTGAGCACACCGGCCGGACGCATCTTGTGGACTACCAGGAGGTACTGCCACTGCAGAAGACCGCCTAAACGCGAGCGGATTCGTACATACCGGCGGTACAGGCTCTGCAGAGACAAGAGAAGACCCCGGCTGCCACCGGGGTCTTCCGAGAGCCAACCAGAGAGCCAGGCTTTTCTCTGATTCTGTGCTGCCCCTTTGAGAGGAGCAAAACTGCTTGTCGGCAGTTTTGAGGGTACCGTGCACCCTCACACCATTCAACTGAACACGAGCGAAACACGCACGAAGTTCCATAAACATCACGTGGAAATTTGTCGTATGACCTCGCCGTTCAGAGTTTTTCTGTCTCTCGCGGGCGTGCTCAGCGGGTCATCGCCCGTGCATCAAGCCTCCCAGTTGCCGCATCGCATCGCTCAGCCGTTTGGTCGCGTTAGGCCGGTACGTCAACTGACTCAACCGCATTCACCGAGCATCCACCTAAATCTCGGGACGCGGCATCGATCTCCCATCGGGTATGGCCGTAAGAGCCGCACCCAGCTTTCGGCAGTAAGGAGGTACTCCAGCACATCGATCGGACAACTGCATTTGTCACTGATCAGGCACATACCCCAGAAATGACGAAAACCCCCGGGCAAGGGGGTTTTTGAAAACTTTCGTCAGGGTGAAACGAAGTTGGCGCTTCGTTTCGGTCTGGTCCTACTGAGAGGACAGAATTGCTTACAGGCAGTTCTGAGGGTAGCGCATACCCTCATACCGCTTCAACGTTTTCAGCCAAAACACCGTGTGTGTCGCGATACCGCGGCTGTACCCGCACTCGGCGCAGGCGCGGTACTGCGCGCACTGCACCGGCAATCGTGGCCGCGCTCGCCCCCGCTCGGTCTGTTGCACTGGAACTCGAACCCGATGCATACCAGAGTGTTCCCTGCTGGTATCGCCGCGATACATGGCTAGCGGACGTCGAGCGTGTCTACACGCGCCACTACAGCCGGGCCCGCCGCAACCTCACAGCTGGGGTTAGCCTCAAAACACTCCTGCGCGTCGCAACCGTCATGGCTGATGCCGCAGATCACGCCACCGGCCGCAACTCTCGCGTCGACAACACCACCATCGCTGCGAAAATCCAGTGCGCCACAAAAACTGTCACCCGCGCCCGCAACCTTCTGCGCGAACTCGGCCTTGCCACGGAAATACTCCGCGGTCGCCAGCGCACCCGCACCGAACGGATGGCGTCCTGGCGCTGCGGCGACCACTCTCGCGGGTGGGCTTCGGTGTGGGCACTCCACCACCCTAAACCCGCTATCCCTGTGGATAACTCGCACGTAAAAAGTGCGCCATACAACAGAATGTCTACCCACCCCCGTAGGGGTCACTTTGAAAGTACCTCTTACGTTGAGAGAGAAATAACTACAGGCACGCCTGTGGAAAAACGAGCGCCTACGGCGCAGGCCCCTACCAAGGTGGCCCGCGCTGTCGATCCGGATGGGCTGCGGCTCGCCAGAACATGGCTTTCCGACCCCTCAACACCACACTGGGCGCGCAGACACACCCCGCACGGGTGGGCCCGTGTCCTCACCAAACCCGCCCTGCACGGCTGGAGCAGCCGCGACCTCAACCAGGCGCTACGCGACTGGCAAAGCTTGGGTCACTACCTCCCCCACCAGCCCCACCGCCCCATCGGACTCATCGGCAGAATCCTCACAGCCCTCGACCTCAACGAACGCCCCGCCTCCGCGGACATCGCCCGCGAAAACGAAGCAGCCCAACTGCGGCGCCAGCGCGCACGCTGCCCCCACTGCGACGAACACGGCTGGCGCATACCTCCACCGAACTACACCGGCCCCGACCTCGCCGTCCGCTGCAACCACACCGAGGAACAGAACGCAGTCTGGATGCAGCTACAAAGGAGCGAACTACCGCTTCAACAAGAAGGGGATGCATAGAACGAAGAGGACATTCACCTGCTCAAAGTTGCACATTCCCGGCCAACTTCCGCCAGCGGAAAGCCCATATTAAGTCCATATTAACGACCTAGCCTGACCCGTACGTATGGTCGTTCAGGAGGCCCCATCACATGGGCAGCCCGGCGCTATGGCTTGCCTGAGGGTTCGGTCTGGTGAGACTGATGACGCGGGCCGGCCGCCACTCAGCAACACGTATACTCCCCTAGACTTTCCGCCTAGATATAGTGATCTGACGGCGGGTTGGTGTGGGCCCCTCCCGGTTAGTACGCACCGTAGCCGAGTGTTTCGGCGGCTCGTTCAATCAGTGACCACACCATCGGATGAGACAGAGGCCTCGAAAAATCAGGTGCGGACGGGATCGATGCTGCGGTCCGGTCGTAGAGCACCGGCATGGATTCACCGGTCATTGTGGACGGCGCCCACAGCCCATCGAGGTCTTCCCACTGTTGGTGAATGGCACGAGACCAAGCCCGGCAGGTCGACCGCGGGGCCGCCGTCAGCGCGTACGCGGCGTTGTTTCTGACTGCCCAGCCCTGCGTGAGATCAAGTAACTTCAGCGGTCGGACCGGCGTCCACGAAGTCAGGCAGGGCGCACCGGTCACGGTGTTGACCCTGCGGGTGGTCTGAAATACCTCCGCAACCGCGGTGTGCACACTGCATGCGGTGTACATGATGCCGAAACCAGGGTGGATTCCGCGTTCCGGCGGGTGCGGATCATAGCGCGAGCTCACTACTGGACCGAATTCGCGAAACATGTTCCACGGCAGGACATGGGATCCGCGGGTTCGGTGGATTCTCCACACGGGATCGGCGTACTCGATGATGTCACCGTCGTTGCGGACTAGCGGCATATGCGGTTCACGAGGAACCTTCGGTTTTACCACCGATCGAAGTCTTCAATCATGCTGACGATGACGCCCGGGTCGCGGCCAGCAGCAAGCCACTGCGCTGGCGTGTGGCCATCGATAAATTCGTGCGGGCTAGTCATCATCGCGGCGATATCGAGGGGATGCGCATCATCCGGGATCGCCGCAACGACCTCAGCCAGCCCTGGAAGTAAGGCGTTCCCGGCGAACTGCCAACGTGGAATGCGGAGCCTTGAACCCACTTTGAACGACCACAGGGCATCCTCGTGGATGCGGCGTGAAATCCCCGACGGATCGACCCCTAGCTGCTGCGCTGCCTGCGTCCGGCTCAGGGAACTGGCAACGAGATCCTTAACAGACCTGGCGACGGCGACGGCGTGCCGATGCTGTTCGTCTACGGGATCCCATTGCGCGAGCACCTCATCGGTGCCCTCACCAGCATGCTGGGTTAAGTATTCCAGTTCGTGAGCGGAGAGCGGCGCGGAGCCGGGATGCTGAAGCGATCGCAGTGCTGCGTCAAGCTCCCCCGCCAAGTCGTGCTCCGTCAACCCCACGTTGTACCGGTCAAGCACATCTTTGATTGCCGACATCGGATCGCACCTCCACTAACTCTACGCACAGTATCGCACACAGGTGCGCTATGGTGCGAGAGCATGAGCGAAGGCAGTGGCGACACACGAGAACCGCGCTACAAGATAATGCCGCCGGGTGCGCTGGCACCGACAGAGCGCTGATGGATCACGGCCGTCATCCGTGGAAGTCTCTTCGAAACTTGGGTGCCGGGTGGATACGACCACGGGCACTGCACCGGCGATCCGCACGCACTCTAAGCAATAGCCGTCGCCTCGCAATCTGGTGGCTACGAGCTTTGGGTGCAGGTGCCTTCACCGTAGGCCCCGAGCTCCCGAAGCTGTCCTGAAGTGCAAAGTGGAGTCTGGACACTGGCCAGAGTTGTTCGAGGTCAGTCGATCGCGGTGGCTGGTGTGCCGGTGAGGGCGCCGGGTGTCCGTTGAAGGTTCCTCAAACGGACGCCGTTGTCACTGCGTTTGGATTTGCGGAGCGTCTGAGACCGAATGCCTGCTCCATGCGGGCTGGCATCGATGTGCTTTTCGCGGGAAGTTCGCGCGCGATTCAAATCCGTTAGGCAGTGTCCCGTTCCATGAGGGAGGTCACCGCGGTAGGTGCACCTCAGCCGCTGAGATACTCGTTCACGCCCTTGTACATTTCCTCAACTCTGGGACGGAGCTGCGGGTCGATCTGGTTGTCGTGCCAGAGGCCGAGCTTTTCGCTCGTTGCCTTCCTGGCCGGCTTGGTGCGGATGTCATCAGCAGGTAGAACCGCAATGTGATAGCCCGGGAACGCTTCTCTGATCCTCGCTGCGGTAGCGGACTTGTCGCCGTCGAAGACTGCGACAACACGTCGGAAGCCCAACTCCGACAGCATCTGCATGATCATGTCCATTTTCTCGGCGCCGCCGACGCCCCAGCCGAAGAACGAGCCTTCCATCCGCATGCCGAGGGCCTTGTCGATCTTCTTCTCGAAGAACACTACGTCTTCCTGGCCCTCGGTGAGGATTACCCCGTCTTCCAGGAAGAACACCTCGTTCGCTGCGAGCCCCAGGGCGTGGGGATTATTGGTGTCCGATCCCAGCCTGCAGACCTCCCGAAGTGTTTCAGGAGTGGCTTGTCTGATCTGCACGGCCCCGTTCTCGTTCTTGTAGACCCGTGCGATCCTTGCGCCGTTCTCGATGTCGCTCCAGTCGATCAGATACGGCGAATGCGTTGTGTAGATGATCTGTCGTGTCGTTGCATGCTCCGAGAGCACCGTCCGCAGTCGCTTCTGCAGTTGCGGGTGCAGCGAGAGTTCGGGTTCGTCGATCACGATGATGTCTTGGTCGTCAGAGTCGTAGAGGGCATCGAGAATGGAGAAGAGGCTGATGATTCCCTCCCCGACGCCGTCGCTTGTATGTGACGCGCCTCCAGAAAGGAGGAACTTGATGAAGTAATGGTCGCTGTCCGCCAGATCGATCGTCCAATTCGGGCAGGGCACGACGACCTTGGCAAGCAGCTCGTCAAACTTCGTCTTCGCCTCGGGATCACCCACGATCTTGAAGAGCCTGGAGGCGAACATGCTGTCGAGCTGCTGCGGGCGCCGCCTGTGCTCCGACTCGTTGAGCAGGTAACTGTGCCGGGCCATTATGTCGGTCCTGCCGAACATGGGGTCGAACCCACGGCGGGACTGTACGAACATCGCCTGATATGTGTGGTCTCCCCTACCGCCCCCGTATTCCCAGCGAGTCTCGCTCGACGACGGCTCGACGGACACAAGATGGCTTCCCACACCCGACGGAAGGGTCAGCTTCAGGTCGACCCTATCCCCGAAAGCCTGGTTTCTCTTTGACGCAGCGAACGACGAGTTCTGCCTTCTGGTGACGGCACGCAAGGCCTCAATGACAGTGGACTTACCGCTGTTGTTCGCCCCAAGCAAGACTGTGAGGCCGCTTCCGGGCTTGCCATCCGGAATCGCAAACTCACTCCTCTGCGAATCCGCAAACCCCCGAAGACCGCCGACCTCAAGCGACGAGATAAGTCCCATAGTGCTCTGCTCCAATCAGACCTGATGGTGCAGCACCGTACAGCAGAACACTGACAAATTCTGCGGTGGCGGTGCAGGCATTGCGTGCGCCCTCTTTCGCCCGCTATGAGGCCGCCAAGCGCCCAATTTTGCGGTAGTTCGTACTCGTCGGATCCTCAAGTGCAGTAGCCGTTTTCGATCCGTTGTCCCTTAACTCCACCAGCGAGAGAAAGGTTCCAGGGAGGTGTCTTCTTGCCAAAAGTACCTCCGCATCACCGAACTCACATCCGGTTCGACCAATGCAGCAAGTCCGGTCTCATGCCAGGCCCACACCCTCATTTGCGGCCGGTGACACGATCCTTACCGGCAGCCCCTCTATTCACGGCTCTCGCGCCGGAGATTTGATGATAAGGGCGATTTATCAGCAATTCCCCAGAACTGGCTGGTCTTCCACGGTGCTGACTGGATCCTCCAGCGCTAATCCGTCACGTGACGGGCAAGCCTCTGCCAGGCCGGATTGTCAGAGTCGAAAGCTACAGTCAGGCAAGACAATCCCCCATTGCCAGAGAGGGTGCCGGGCCTGCTCGTGACGACACTCGACCGGCCGCCAGCGGGCGGCACAGCGCCTGGTGACCTGTCGGATGAAGCGACCTTCCGTGCTGAATACGGGGCGCGTATGCGACAGGCGCTGCGCGCACCAAACACCCACCGCGCCTACAACTCCGACCGGACGCACTTCGAAACCTGGTGCGAAAAACGAGGAATAACCGCGCTGCCCGCCGGGGAGCAAACCCTGATCGGCTACCTTCTGTACTGGGGCGATCCGGCCGCAACACGTCACTGCGACGAAGTACTGCTGAGCCCAGTAACACTCGCCCGCCGAATCTCGGGCCTGAAAGCCTGGCACGCTGCGACCATGCAACCCTGGCCCCAATACCGCAGTGGTGAAGACAATCTCATCGCCTACACGCTCGACTACATCGCCCGCGCACAGAAGGCCACGCCAGGGCGTGCACGAGCACTCTCCCTCAAAAAACTCGACGCCGCCGCGCGTGCTTTACCCGCCACTCCCCTAGGCCGCCGCAACAAAGCCATCCTGCTCACCGGGTTCTACGGCGCGTTCCGCCGCTCCGAACTCATCAGCATTGATCTTGCCGACGTGACCTTCGACGACGACCACGACGACGGGATGATCCTTCATCTCCGCGCATCCAAAACGGACCAGAAAGGCAGCGGCAGGTATATCCCCATTAACTACCAAGCCAGTGACACGTGCCCCGTCATGGCGGTGAAGCAGTGGCTGCAAATACGAGGCCAGCGACCGGGACCCCTGTTTACGAACATCGGCGGAAGCCGAAACGGCAACCGTGATGCCCGCCTCTCCCCCGCTACCATCACTCACATTGTCAAAAACGCAGTTCACGCGATCGGTGAAGACTCCAACACTTATAGCGCCCACTCGCTGCGCTCAGGATTCGTCACAACCGCGGCGAAGAAAGGCGTCCCTGTCAGACTCATCCGTCAGCAGACTGGCCACGCGTCCTACGAAATGCTCGACCGTTACATCCATACCACCGCCAACCTCACCGACAACGCCACTCGCTACCTGCGGTAATCGTTAACCCAAGAGGCACATATACGAGCATCGACCCGGTACCTGCGCCCGTCAGCTGTGCGGCCGGTGTGCCGTGTCGAAAGACCGGCCTTAGGCGTTCCCGTCAACACGTCATGGCACCGACCGTATTGTCAGAGGCAAGTCCCTGCTAGATCGATGGGAAAGTGCATGTAGATCGCCGTTATGTGGCCTGCCAGCAGACATTAGCGATGCCAGCTGTGTGGCCATAAGCCGTCGCTGCATACTCCTGGTCAAGATGACCTGCCACAGACTGGCGTACGTCGCTAGCTATTTACCGGCAATCGGTGCGATACAGGTGATAGGTAAGTCGTTTAGATAGGAGATCTGCTGCGGCGCATAAAAGGAGATGCGCAATACTCACCCAGCGGAGGCAGGCCAGACAAGCAAAAAGGCCATGGCACCGGTGCGTACAACGAACCTGCAAAGGGGACAGAAAAGGCCCATAACGCGCCGCGTGCATGGGTTTGAGAACCACCAGATACAAAGACGTAGTAAGGCCAAAGCCCATGGCGTGTAACAGGGGCTAAGAAAGGTGGTGTAACAGAGTCTACGCAGGGGCAGAGCAACGGCCCGAATAAGACCATACGTACACCCATGCGAGCGGGACTAGTAGGGACCATCTGATGCGCCCAAGGCGAAGACATGCACCAGGGCCGGACATGCCCTTAAACAGGTCGCACGGCGCTACCACTCTACGACCGCTACTGCCGCAGATCTCAAATACCTTGCAGGACAGCATCAGAACCGTGTCACATGACGATATCTAAACCCGCGGGCAGTAACCTCCCAGGTATGACCACACAGCCCTTGCGCAGTGTCCTCGTAGCGAACCAGAAAGGTGGCGTTGGGAAGACTTCCATCGTCACTTCAGTGGCGAGTATGGTGGCCGCGACCGGACGCCGCGTCCTTATTGTCGATGCTGATCAGCAGGCCAACGCCACCGTCTCCGACCTGGGCGTGGAAGGCGACGGTGGGGGAGCGCTGAGCATGGCGCTGCAATACGCTCAGCCGTTAGCCCCGCTGAAGGATGTGCGGCCCAACCTGGATCTGATCGCGGGTGGGACCGCGCTCGCACTTGTTGGTGCTGCCGCGAACACGGCTGCGCATTCGGGTATCGATATGCGCGCCAACCTCCTTCAGGTGATGTCGGCTCTGCAGGAGCAAGAGAGCTATGACCTGGTGCTGGTTGACTCGGGTCCGGGGGACGCGCCGCTGCTGGATGCGCTGCTGGGCAGCTGTACGTATCTGGTGGTGCCCACTAAGGATGATGATGCCAGCCTGTCCGGTGTGGAGCTGCTGGCACGTCGTTATTTGCGGGCGCGGCGGGACGGCGCGGCGATCGAGCTGCTCGGTGTGGTCCTGTTTGATGTGAATCCGCGGGCGACGGTGCGGAACAGGGAGGCAATGGGCCAGATTGAGGATCTTCTCGAGGGAAGCAATGCTCAGCCGTTCCAGACAATGATCCGGTCTGACCGGGCCGCCGCGGTCGACTTGCGGACGAGGCACCTGACTCCGTCGGAACTTGTTGCTGCCGCGGAGGAGCATCAGCGCACGCGGATTCAGCAGTTGCGCACGAAGATTGCGGGGGAGCGGCGCATGTGGTCTCGTGACCCGTCTGGTTTGGCGTCTGATTATCAGCTGCTGACGCGTGAGATCCTGCAGCGGGTCGCCGAGCGTGAAACCGCGACGGTTCCGGGGGGTGTGGCGTGAGTAGCGCTAAACGGCGCGGGGCATTTGACCCGAATGCACTTGGCGGCGATATTGATTCGCTGCTTCCGCAGACCCCTCCGCGGCCCACACCGATTCGGCCCGTGCAGCCGGACTTAGCATCGGATGGTCAACAGGAACGGGAGCACGGGCGACCGGGGAGTGTGAGTGCACCTCCCGCTCCGGTGGTCCGGTCGGCACGGTCCGCGCCGCCGGAGGCGGTGGTGGCTCCCGAGGTGTATCAGACGCTGCGCAAGCTGACCATGCGGGAGCGTCAGGAGAAACCGGACCGGGCGCGTTCTTACGGCCAGGTTGTGCTCGACGCGGTCGAAGCCCACGTCGATGACCTGGCGTCACATTGGCGTGAGACCACAGCTGGTCCGGCTGTGAGCCGCCTGTTCCAGCGCGTTGATCCGTCCCAGCCGCGCCGGCGTCGACATGCCACTTCGCCGGCGCGGATACCGCTTGCCGGGATCATCCCTGAAGACATCCGTCAGCTCGACGCGCTTGCCTCTGAGTGGGGTGCGGGCAGCCGTAGCGCACTTGTGGAAGAAGCACTGCGCCGGTACCTCAAAGTTGGCCAGAAGTAACCACAGCCATCGCATCTTGGGTAGGCGCGGTGGGGGAGCGGCGTACGCGTTTGGACCGAACTTTAATCTGTTGCGGTTAATGTCGGTCCGACCAAGACCTTTTCGACGTTTGCGCGCAACGCCGGTACCACGGCTAGCTTGAACGATTGGGCCGTGAGGCACAGCAGGAAACTGCGGCAAATCCCGAGCGTGCGCTGCCTCGACGATGGCGCGAATCACGAGAAGTTGACCTCATCGGTCATCTTGAGAAGATGGCAGACCGAACGCCACATTCCTCGCAACCACCGTAAGGCTTGGCATGCGCCGACGAGATGACGTGCCCCCCAATATAACAACGACCGCGGATACCAGCCCATTCGTTGCCACGCAAGGATTATCTTTGGCCAGTTCACATCCGGGTTAGCGGCGTTGATTGCTCCGCGGTGCTTACCCTGAATCCACCGACGCAGCTGCGGTGATGGCGCCGAGCTTTGAGTCAGTTGTCTGGCGTCCGATTAGGGTACCAACACCACACGTCAGGCCGGGTAGAACATCGCGCCTCTGCGCTGCCATTTTTCCTGCGGGAACAGGTGATGCGGTGCCTGCAGCGGACACCTTAGCTGCGCAGCTGTGATCGTGGCCTCGGATGAGCTTTGCCTCAGCCAGTAGATAGAGGATCTCGTGCGGAGCAAACCTTTATCCCGAGGAGCGACTGCCTCATCTGGCCGACCTGGGGAGCGTCGGCAGGAGCGCGTGGCATCCGCCGCCACCAGTCCACATTCACCAATCACTGGTGGAATAACGCAGCATGCAACAACTGGCGGCGATCGGCAGTCGCTTGGCAGTCAGCGCCTCCCTGCCGCGGGCAACGCAAGTGGCTGGCGCCCGAACAGCGCCCCGACCGTACTTGGCTTCGCAACCCATTCCCCTTAATCGGCTTTCCTGGCGATGAGCACCGACGCAGCGTCTGTGGCGGTCATGGTATCGGAAACGCCGAGGAAGACACGGTTGAGAAACTTCAGAATGAAGTCCGAGCGGGTGCAGTTTTCACTAAGGTGGACGCTCTTGATTCCCTCAGCTTCCGCGACCTTCGCCGCGCCTTCCTGCAGCCCCAAAGGACTGACAATGATGCCGCCGCTCGCCCCGGTATCGATAATCCGGTAGGCAAGTGCGGCCATGTCTTCTTGCTTCTGCTTCGACGTGGTGTAACGGCGGCACTCGATGATGACGAAGCCCTCGCCGTCCACGGCAACGCCTTTACCATCGACGGTCCAGGTCGTCGTTGAGCGCGTTCCGATCAGTTCCTGGCTTCCTTCAACGCGCTGAAGCTCGAGAGCGTCTGCAATCTGGTCGAGCAGGAAGATAGCGACCTCTTGATAGGTTTGCCAACTTATTGCTTGCGTCACGACAACGATTTTCCTCCCCGCTGCGTCCGGGAAAACCTTCACCGTGGACTGATCATCATCACCACCTATAAGTGTGGTGCCAGCGCTCAAGATGCCAGCACGCCAGACACTCCCTGTCGAGGGAATTGGGCTCGCGGATGTCGCCGCATCACGTGCGTCACTGCCCCGAGCCACCACATTCAAATTCGAATGGCCGATAAAGGAGGACAAGCGAGCCCGGCACGCGTCGCGAGCGCGCACACCCGTCGTTTCAGCGAGTCGGTGCGGCATCTGCTGCATGACGAGCAAATGAAGCGAGCGCGTGGCGTGAGAAAGAACGCCGAGAGCCAGGCATACCGTTGCGCGCGATTAGCGGTTCGCTGGCGAGTTTGCCGATCACATCAATTGTGGCTTCCGAGCGGGGCACTCCTATCGGGAGCGGTCGGTCGGAAATCGCCGTGCGCTCCGCGCAGGTTCCACAGCAACGCCAGGTCGTCGACGCTATTCGGCGAGCAAACGACCACGACGTTCGGGCCTGCGTCAAACTTGGCGAACGCCGGATCTGGCATCGCTTTCGTCTCAGAACGGATGGCGCTGCTTCCCCGACTGCCGTAGGCGAGGTGGATCATGGATAGCTCCCGCGGTGTTAGGCGGTCGGCGGCATTGAGGCGCGAAAGAAGATCCTCCAGTGAGCACTGGGCTTCGACACGATTGACAGTGACGAAGTCCTCGAAACGCAGGTCAAGTGGCAGATAGCCTGCGCCGAGGACGTCTGTGTCAGGGCTTTCAGGCAGCAGGCCGAGGCATGCCGCGTAGATATCCTGCCAAGGGTCGTTATCGGGCAGCTTCACAATCTCAAGACGCGAGGGGGCGGGTAGTCAGGCAGCATCTTCGCCGCAATGGGGTCGGGGTGCCATCCCCGCTTGCGGATAGCGTCGCGGCGGGCCAGCATCTGCGGCGGCCCGACGCCTGGAGCATGCCTCTGCGCGGCGAACCGCTCAAGAACGGCGAGCTCAGCGGGCCGGTTCCGGCGCTCCTGGAAGTAGCTGGCTGCGGAGTGATACGGCGCAGGAGCGACACCCTCGTACAGCTCAGATCCAGGGATCACCTCACGGTGTGAGTTGTTTTCCTCGGCGTCCATACATTGGTACCACTGTCGGAGGGCGCCTTCTGGGTCGTCACGGTCAAGCCCGCTCTCCGAGATTCGCTCAACAACCCTGTCAGCCGACTCGCCGTGCACATCCGTGCCTTTAACAGGGCGTGACGCGCCGTCTTCAAACGGGGTGTCCGCGCGGAGCCGGTCGCGAGGGTCACGGATCTGGGTTGTCCAGAAGCGGCCGTCCCAGTACCGCGATGCACCTCGCCGCCCGGGATCGGGGTACCACCCGGCAGCTGGACCCGCCGGGCGCGGCGGTGGAGGGGAAGGCAGCCGCACAACCGCCCGCTTCATCAGGGGGCGGCGTAGGACTGGCCTGCGGAACGTCGTGGACAGGTTGATCCCGAGCCGCTCGGCGACCCGGTTCTGGGTCCGGCCCCAGGCCGCGATGTCTTTCGGGTAGATCGCGATGAGGTCAACCTTGTGGCGCCGGGCAAGCGCCTTCTTCTCCCTGGTCTTCCGGTCGTACTCCGGGTCCCCGGTGAGCCCGAAGTACTCGATGAATGTATCGCCGACCCGGAAGTCAGCCCGGTAGTTGCTGTCCGGGTACTGGGGTTCGCGGGTATGTTCGATCCCGTAGGAGGTGAGCCAGTCATCGATGGTCTTCTCTGCCAGGGACAGGCAGACGTGGCCGTCCGCCGCGATCGTCCTCGTGCCCCGGGACGTGCGATGCGTACCGTCCTCGAGCACCTCGGCCGCGATGAGCGCGTGCAGCCACGAACCGTAGATCTCCTGGATCTTCGCGACGGTGGGCCGCCCTGCGCCAAGGTTCAATATCTGCGTGCGGGTATTGTCATCGAATCCAAGTAGGAAGTTCGCCTGGTCGAACAGGTTCTGCGGTGGCACAGCCTGATACAGGTCCGCCAGTTCGCGCAGGTAGTGCTCGGCGTCGGCGGCCGCACACCAGTCATCGTTCAAGTCATTCTCGTAGAGGCACTCTTGGCAGCACGACCGGCAGTAAGACCACTGGCCGATCCCGCCGAGCCGCCTGACTGCTCCCCAGGAGACGTCATAGGTCGAGAAGACAGCCTGGCAGCGCAGACAGGTCCGGGTTTCCGGGAGGGGGGCGCGGTCGAACAGCCCCGCCTGGAGCGCCCGCGTATTGCAGAAGCGCGTGAGCGCGCTATGCCAGCCGCGCCACTCGCGCTCCCGGCAGGAGGGATCTCCAGCGCGCCACCGCTCCAGGTCCTCCGCCCTGGTGACAGCGACGATCTCATCGGCTACGAACATCGGAAAGTGCCACGCGTACTCGGTAATCGCTCGGCTTAATGCCGCTTCCTGGATAGAACCCCACCAGCGCAGGATGTACTGGTTATCCGCATACTTCGGCTTGGTTCGCCTTGCCACTTCGTATGGGTCGGGTTCGCCGTCCCCCGAGATCCTACTCCGCGATCTTTGTTGTCCTTTTGCTAAGTCTCGAACACATTGTTTTACGAGAAATGGAAGATCGTCGTCATAGGCGTCCCAACGTGCAGTCGGCATCAGGCGAGACAGGTTCCGCACGCGAGTTAAGTAAACCTCTAGCTCCGCCTCGCCAAATGACTCAAGCAGTCGTTCCCTGGTATCTGCTGGTAGCTCTTGCCACAGCTCTTTGAATCCTGAGGAAAATCCCGCATGTTCTCCGATCGGGATCCATCTATTCCAATCAGGTAAGTTGATGTTAATCCACTCGCCGACATCATTGTCGTACTCTGATTCTGCCTGGGCTAGCACACGGTACCCACGATTGTTGAGGGCGCTGACTATGGGGTGCCATACCTCAGCAACCTTCCGGTTTAGGTAGCCGATTTGAACGCCGTCAAGATCAAGGGCTACCGCGGTGGGGTCGAAACAATTGAGAGATTCTGGAACAAGCTCTACTAACAGATTCTCATACACGGGAAACTGAAGCGGAACTGTCGTAGATTCGTGGTGCGTAGAAGGGGACACGCATATGTGCACAAACTCTCCACGTTCCAGAACCTCGTCTTGTGCGGGCTGTATGTAATCGTTCCGCTTGCGCAGGCAATCATGCCCAAGGCATCCCTTATATCTGATAGGGCAGCTCATTGTGCACCGCCGACTGGATTGGAATTGTGGTTATGCGCGTTCAGCCCGCGTGGACGCCGGGTGTGCCGCTTGGCCGGAAGACACGGCCTCGGCTGAGTTCCGGTCTTGTCGGGATACGAGTCCATGCCTCGACTTCGGGTGGTCATACTGTACAGGCCACTCCCGACCCACGAACCAGCAGTGTGAGCACGGACCTCTCTGAGAGCCGGGCCAGCTTATCCGTTCGCTCAGGGGGTTCCTTGGTCTCGACTCGGTAGCCAGTTCCGCATCTATCGCAATGGCCGGGTGTCAGTGTCCGAAGTCAGTCACCTTAGCTGATGTCTGTCTTCATGCGTTTGGGCCGCATGGAAATGTCAGGTTGAGGTAAACCGGCGAACTCGCGAGTAACAGCCGCGACGAGCAGGAACTGTCGGTACTGCGGCCTGCGCATCGCGCAGGCCGCGCTCGTCTTCGTCAAATACCCTGATGATCCAAGACCTACTTGACGACCCCGAATGCGTCGATATCCTGTCCACCGACGCCGACAAACGCGGCCTGACCCCGCTGATCTGGGAACACATCCACCCGTATGGGAAGTCAAGCTGAACATGAGCAGCCGACTCACCCTCAACGGCTGATCAGGCAGAAGAAAATGACGTCAGATGACGCCGCGTTCGCGGCGAGGTCCACGGCCCATTATTTCAGTGTGTAGGTAGTCCTCAACCACGGACAGATGCTTGCTCCGGCCCGCGATCACCGGCGGCAACGTGCCCGCACCAGGAGCGTAGGGAGACGGCAGAGACATCTTCACCATATAGGTGCCTATATATAGGCAGTAAATATAGGGAAGTATAGCCAGTGGTGGGCGGTGTGGTGGGTAGAGAACACGCCCGGCTTCACGCAGAAATCCTAGTCACCCCCCTATCCCATAAGCAGGGCCATATGTATGGGTATCGCAACTGAAATTCGTCCAGGTCGAACCTGCCAGAGAGACAGGCTGAGCTTCCCGGTTTTAGCAGTAGACGATGCTGAGTGCGCTCCAGCCGGAGAGCAGCGTTTCCCCGTGTTCGTGGCTGAGTTTGGTGTCGGTGGGCTGGTCTTGGAGAGCGAGGATGTGTGTCATCGTGTGGTCCTTCTTGTGGGGGTTCGTTCCTGGTGTTGACGGTTATGCCACCTGCTCAGGTTTTTGGTTTTCGTGGTGCGGTAGGTGTGGCTGTGGCAAGGCTGGCCATGTCCGCGCGGTTCGGTCGGGTGGTGTGAGTGCGTAGTGGATCCCGGCTGATCCGGTGGCGAGATCTGTGGAGAGGCGGAGGTTGTGTTCCCCGGGGAAATGGATGCCGGTTCGGTACGGGATGGCGTGAAGCTGGAGAAGCCGTCGCTGCTGACGGATCTTCTGCTGGATGCTTGGGGGAGCGTATGGCGTGGCGGCGAGCGCGGTGAGGTAGTAGAGGAGCCCGGCGCGGCCGTTGAAGAGCCCGGATTGGGCTATGAGGGCGGGTGTGGCGGCGGCGGTGATGCCGTCGAGCACGGTCAGGTAGTCGTCGCGGTGTTCATGGCGGAGCAGCTCAAGCAGGACCAGGCCGACTCCGGTGGAACCGGAGGCGAGGTAGGGAAGGGTCCGGTTGCCTTGCCTGGTTTGCAGTGATCCATCGGTACGCCGGGTGAGTGTGGTGAGATCGTGTGTGATCAGGGCGTGAGCGGTGGCAAGTGAGGCCGGGTCGCTGGTGTGTTCGTAGTGGCGGCTCCAGAACAGGGCCTGCCCGCTGGCCCCGCGCATGAGCCCGCTGATACCAGGTGGGTGGGTTTCCGCGTGGGGGTGTGTCTCGAGTGCGTGGGCGCGGTGGGCGAGGATTTCCCGAACATCCGCGAGAGCGCGGTCGGTGTGTGGTGCTGGGTGTGTTGCTGCTTCGTCGATGAGGTGGCAGCCGATCCCGGCTAGCCCGTTGTAGAGGTGAGAGGAGTAGCGTTCGAAGTCGAGACGGCTTAGCCGGGCGGTCAGGGTGTCAGCGCTGTGGTCGCGGTGGTAGCGGCGCAGCAGATGCGCGGCCCCGGCCAGGCCATCGAAGAATCCGGGCGAGGTGTCGCTGGTTTCCGTGGCTGCGGTATGGATCCAGTCGAGGATGGGGTCCCGCAGGTGTTCTGGCGGCATGACGGCCAGGAGGATGCCGCTGGCGCCGTGGGCGATGTTGTACCCATTGGTGGTGAATTGTTCGATATCACCGGGGAATACCCGGTCTGCACGGGACAGGTCAGCGGTGTCGTAGATACCGTGCCTGATTAGCCTGGTGAGGCAGCCTCGCGCGGTGGGGGTGCTGATGTTCCACCGGTTCGTGAGGCAGGCGGCCTCGTGCGCTTTTTTGCTCGCGCGGATGAAGGGCGGGTCAAGGCTGATGAGGTCACGGATTGACTGCAGGTAGGCAAACGGGAGACTGAACTCTTCCGCCGCGACAGCGAGCAGGTGTTCGAGTTTGGATGGACTGAGCGCGAGCAGGCTGGTGAGAGGCAGGAACAGGGCGAGTTTGAGGCAGCCGAGCGCGTACCGGTCGGCGGCGACGCCAGTCCGGTTGTCGGGCGGGGTATAGCCCGGCGGGCCGGCGGGCAGGGGGTGAGGTGCGTTCAGGTCGTAGGCGAATTCGAAATCGAGGAGGGTGATGCCGCCATCAGGGCGGCAGATCACGTTCCCGGGGTGCAGGTCTGCGTAGGCCACATTGTGGTGGTGAACCCTGTTCAGGGTGGTTTCGATCCTGTTGGCGATCGACATTGCCCAGGTCCGGTAGGTGCCGATATCTGCGCGCGTGTACCGGGCCCGTACAAGGGGGTTGCGGGCGGTGATTTCTGAGAGCAGTGACGTTCCGGTGACCCTTTCAAGAACCAGGAACTCATGCCCGCACCGCTGGAAACGATCCAGCACCGCGACGATGGCGGGATCGTTAGCGAACCGGGTGAGCAGTGCATGCTCGTCACGGATGCGGGCGGAGGCATCGCGGCCGCGGGGATCGAGGCCAGCGAACGGGCGGCCTTCCTTCAGCACTACGCGGTGGCCGTTGGCGGCGGCCGCTTTGTACACACCGCCCCCGTTGGAATAGTGCAAAGCACCCTCGACGGTGTACGGCAGATCAGCGTCGCTGGCATGCAGGGCCTCGAGCTGGTGCTCGACGAATCCGGGGATCTTCACCCATGGCGGTGGGGTGAACACAGGGCGGCGCTGATCAGGGATCAGAGTCCCGTCTGGCGCACGCACCGCCGGGACGGGATCGCCTGTGTGCGGGTCGAGGGTGAACAGTAAGTGGAACGCGCCGTAGCGCAGATACACCGGGCCTTCCCGGTAACGCACGTCAGAAAGAATGTAGGGCCCGTCCCGCCCGCCAATCAGATCATCGAGATCTGCCGCAGTGGTCTCACACTCTTGCTCGCTGACCGGATAGAGGGTCAGAAACTTCCCGCTCGACGCCCTCGGGGCCTGCTTGCTGTTCGCGACAGTGAGATCAGTCGTGGAGCGCAAGTGCTTAAACGCGATGCGCTGCTCGGCACAGTAGCGGGAGACTCGCTCCAGCATCGCGGCCGCATTCTCGAGGGTAGCGGAACAATGAATCTTCCAGCCCTGTTCGGGCAGAACACATTCTGCTGGCGCGTAGGACACCCACCGCCCCATATGATGCTGACGCCAGTCCTGCCACGACACGGCATGCGAGACGTGCAGCCGCATGCCCCGTGATCCCGGTGCTATGGGCTGCACGTGCGGACAGTCATAAAACAGGGAACCCGCCACCGTGTACTCGGCATACCGCGCATCCATCCCGGGGACTCACTCCTTCACGTTTTCGTGTGCGCGCACCGTTCCCCGCACATTCCAGAACTGAAATGGAACCTGGACAGCAAGACCAGCGAACGGGCTAGCGGGCAGTCAACGCATCAAGACGCAGCTCGGCAATAGCGGCGGCCAGCGTGGAAAACTGGCGAATCCCCCATTCGGGGGAGCACCTAGACCATGGTGGTGAACAGCTGAAACACGGCTGTGGAAACGGCTGGAGTTCCTGCTTGCGCAAATGGGCTCCACTGAAAGATGGACTCGTGATTTCCGCCTTTCAGGGGAGAAGACCACCATCTAAGCGTGATCACCACCAGCTAGGCGCCGCCCGCCTGAATCATCTGGCTCTGGGTGTTCTTCTATCCCCAGGGCCAGTGCGGTTTTCTGGACAGTTCACCCCCAGAACGCGGGCTTGGAGAGGGGGACACTCAGGCTGGAAAGCTGCAGTACCCTGCCGGGGCGCGTTCCCCCGAATGGGGGATCTTTGAACGGCACGGCACATGCGAGTCACCGCGCAGTAGCGGGTTCCGTGCAGCTCAGCACTCTCTGGAAGCCCCGAAGACTCGGTCGCAGGGCCCGGTGAGCCGGGACCTGGCGGTGGTTGTATGCAAATCTGTCTGGTACTGACCCGTGAAAGGCGTATCCGTTAGTGTCCACACCCAGCTCTGCATCGCTCACTGCGCAGGAGCCCCCACCCACCGGTCCTGTGACTGACCCGCAGCATCCACTTGCAGACAACCTGCTTCGGGGCTACACAGCAGCGGCTGCTGGTATTGCCAGTGGTGTGCTGCTGTATGTGCTGGCCATGATCCCGGAGCTGTCCGGTGACGCGGGCAGGCGGTTTTTGTCCTCACCGGGAACTCAGATCCTGGCGATCATCCTGATCGGAGCGATGACCGGCATGGCCGCATTGCGTACGCGGTTCCCGGAGTGGATGTTTCTCGCGACGATCACTGCGACCGTTCTGCTGATGATCGTGCTCGATGACCGTTCCCTCGGCGCGTCAGTGCTGTACTGGTTCGCGATCGCCTGGCTTGCCGCGTCCGTGTCCGGCAGCAGAATGGCCTGGCTGCTGCTCACCGGGATGATCGCCGACCTCGCCACCGGATTCACGCTCGGGGCGGGCGCGACCCATAGCACTGAATCCTACACACAACTTCAGGTAGGGGAGGTGGGGCAGATGCTGATCGCCCCCGCCGTGAATATCCTCGTCAGCTACGGAGTGTTCATACTCGCCGGCAAACTCATCGCCCGACACCAGCGTCTCAAACAGGACAGCACCCGCCGGATCGCCGCTCTTGACG
Organism: Hoyosella subflava DQS3-9A1; assembly: GCF_000214175.1. NCBI lineage: Bacteria > Bacillati > Actinomycetota > Actinomycetes > Mycobacteriales > Hoyosellaceae > Hoyosella > Hoyosella subflava. Next base: position 9,638 of record NC_015561.1, on the reverse strand, counting down.
GGGAACGCGAACAGCGCATCCGCGAAGCGGTCCTTCGCGAGCGCGAAGACATGGCCCGTGAACTGCATGACGTCGCCGCCCACGACGTCGCCGGGATGCTCATTCAGGCCAGAGCCGCCGACAAAGTCTTCGACAACCATCCCGGCCAGGCCCGCGAGCTGCTCACCGACATCATCAGCCAGGGCGAACGCACTCTCACCAGCCTGCGTCAGGTCGTAGGGATCCTGCGTCTTCATGACGCTCACCACGACCAGCCTCGCCCCTCACTCGCTCACCTCGCTGACCTCGCCGAGGCTGCCCGCCAGCATGGCATCACCACCGCGCTCACCATTGATGGTGACCTCACCAGTCTCGACAACGCTGTACAGCTGTCTTGCTACCGCATCGTGCAGGAATCCCTCGCCAATATCCGGCAGCACGCCCCCGCAAGCACCGCCACTCTCACCGTCACGCGCACTCCCGCTGGTGTATGCATCATGATCACCAACACCGCAAGCACCCACACGCCCGAACCTGGCGGCAACGGCTACGGTATCGCCGGGATGCGCGAACGCGCCGAAATGCTCGGCGGGACCCTCACCTCCGAACCCGGACACCACGGGGGGTGGACCGTCACCGCCTCCATCCCCGCCACAGGCAGGATCAGCGGATGATCACCGTGCTCATCGCTGACGATCAGCCTGCCGTGCGTAAAGGCTTCACACTGTTCCTCGCCGACCACCCCGACATCCGTGTGATCGGGGAAGCCGAATCCGGGAAACGCGCGCTCGACCACGCCCGGGCAATGCGCCCCGATGTTGTGCTCATGGACGTGCGTATGCCCGGCGGTGACGGACTCACCGCGACACGTGAGATCCTCACCCTCGATCAACCACCCCGTGTGATCATCGTGACCACGTTTGACCTAGACGAATACCTCTTCGCCGCGATCGATCTCGGCGCCGCCGGGTTTCTTCTCAAAGACACCGGACCCGATGAACTTGCCAGTGCAGTTCTCACTGCCGCGGCAGGCGGCCTCGCCCTCGCCCCCGCGCTCACCCCGCGGCTGGCTGCCGAATTCGCCCGTCGCCGTCCCCGTCCCACCGCAGCCCAGGCAAACGAACACAGCGCTCAGGCGCTCACTCCCCGTGAACGCGACATCGCCGCCAACCTCGCCCAAGGGCACAGCAACCAGGCTATCGCCACAAAACTCCACCTCGAGCCCAGCACCGTCAAAACACACGTCAGTAACATCGCCAAAAAAATTAACGCCAAGAATCGTGTCCAAATCGCCGTCTGGGCCGCAACTACCGATCATTCCGTACTTAACAGCGACCTCAAATACAAGCACTGATGGCAAAATTCAAAAAAGAAACCTAGACACCGGAAGCAAAAAACCCAAACAATGCTAGACACGACCTGCGGCATGTCGAGCAGTCGTTCCGGATGTCGACGACCGATCTGCGGGGACACTAAGCAGAATGTCCTAACTCAGGTTCAACACCTGCCTGCCCGCCGAGGGTGGCCTGAGACGGCAGCCACGATCACAGGCTCGGACCGAGGGGCCACTGGAGGCATAGGCAGCAATAATGACCGTGCGCCACGGTAGATGATCGGACTAGGGACACAGAGCGAGGTGTGGCTGCGTAGACTCGCGGTATGCCAAAGTCGACGGAAACCAATGGCGACATCCCGCAAAGATGGATGTCTTTCAGCAATCCTACCTTTTCCTGGCTATCAATTCTAGTGTTCGGTGCAGTTATTCTCGCAACTTCTATTAGTTCGGAGCCTAGAGGTGTATTCTACTATCTAGTTATCGTTTGTTCGGTCGCAGCAGCAGTATGGGTATTGATTGTCCAGCGACGAAGGTGAAGCTCTACCCCGAACAACTCATTAATTACCCAAATACGGGCTGGGATTTACTCTATCAGAGAAAACTGATACGTCATGATCATGTGTAACCAAGGAGTATTCTAAATGTTTAGACACGATCAGTGATTGCGCACATTCTCGATCGCAACCAATATAGGTCGAGTTTAGATCTGCGTCAGTCGCTACAAACCACTTGCGATCCTTCGGTCGCCATATGGAGGGACCTTTCAATTGAATGTTCCCTTACACAGCATCACGTACCTCACCGATGGTCATTAGCATGGTCCCCAGCAAGGTCTGAACACGGGCCACATTACACGGTATTTTAAAGCTGAAGTGAACTTCCCAGAAGCCAAAGAAGCACTGGTTCGCAGTCTGAGTATGTGCGACAAGCACCTGCGCGAGCGCTGCAGCCATCTTGTGGGGCATCGATCCCAATCGGGAGGGGGCTACAAGGATGCCTCGCGGGCCTCCTTCCGGCATTCGCTCATTGCTATGCACTCCCACTGCATTGCGGGATGTGGAGAGCACCCATTTCCTGAGCAACCTCGCGCCAACTCAGAGGGGTATCAGTGGACTCTCCATTTAAGTCCACTCTTCCAATTACTGGAGGGCGATGAGCGCCCAGTACTGCGCTCCTGCCTTCGCCGGGCGAGCACGACCATCATCCGGCCGTCGTCGAACGACACCCTGGGTGACGGCCTTAGCGATCACATGACGCCCGAGCCGTTCGCGCGCGACGCAAAGGCCTCGACGATGATCCGCTCGACGGTCGGCGGTGTGCTGTAGTTCGGCAGCACCACTCTCACACTGAGATCAGGACACTAGCCGAAACCTCCTCTTACGTTGTGCGCAAGACGATTCGCTATTTCACCATTTTCAATGGTTAGCAGCAGCCCAACTCGCGCTAGGCTAGAATTCATGGGTTAACGTCTTCCATCGTCGAGCATTTGGGTTGCAGGGTCGGCAGCTGAGAAGCGAGGTATTCTATATGTCGCAGGCCGCGGTGCAACCTTAGGTGGATCGTAGCGAAATGCTGGGCCTTTGGACTGGCTGGGATGGACACAGGAGGCGAGACTTTGGGTTCAGAGTCCGGAAAGTCAGAGACACACGTTTACGCCGCCGAATACGAAGATATGACCGTCGAATACGATCGAGTCTTCGACCCATGGAATCTATTGTTTGCGGAGGCGATCCTCGCTGGTTTGCTGGCTCGCCAGAGGCGCGGCGGGATCCGAGTGCTGGAGTTTCGTGTTCATGATGAGGAACGGATAATAACCGTCGCGGTCTTGCATCATCAGGTCGACCCGCCAATCTGGGTGGAAAATCGGTTGGACCTTTGCCAACTCAGAGAGATGGCACGGGACGATGACGCCGCCTCTGCTGCGAGTATCTACCTTGAGGATCTGACTTTTCGACCAATCGCACATTCAGGTCACGAGAATTGTTCTGAGTTCTATCAGCGATTTCCTCGTATGTAGCACTATGCCTGTCACACACGAGGTGGTGCGTGACAGACATAGTGCAGTTTTACTAGTTTGTTGGGTTGAGGAGAGCCACGTCAACCCAAGGGTCGCAGATCGTAGTGCCAGCCAAGGGTGACGTTCCGCCGCCGCAGAATGCGGTGACCACCCCGATTGGATCTCCGCCAGGGGTGAATTTGTACGTCGGCCATGGTAGCGGGTCATAAATTGCGTGTACCACCCGTCGTTCAACCTCCTGGCATTGCCGACCTGACCAAGTCAATTCGCAGATGCTGTGTGTGGCGTACGCCCAGAAATCCCTGCCAGCTAAGGTTGTGTCGCTTCGTGGTCCGGAATACCGGGACTCGAGCACGAACTCGATGGAGTCAATATAATTCAGTTGGTGGTAGTGCTGAGCCTTGTTTTGGCCCCACCCGTCTTGCCAAGCGCCACTGTAGTACCCTTGACGGATCACCATCGTGCCGTACAGAGGATGATGGATATTAGTGGCTTCGCCAACGATCTTCGACGTATCGTGATCTTTAGGGATATCTGGTGGCCAGGTGTCATTCTGTTGTCGTGTTTGTTCCAGCTTGTTGGTCACGGATGTTTGAGGTTCCGGAACATTGTCTGGTGTTGGATCGTACATCCCGACGTATGCATCCCTATCTCCGGCGAGGTTTACAATTCCACCTTCGAACTTCTGATGTTTCGTAATTGCTGGCCCGTCGTGAGCCGAGTTTCGCGCATTGGACTGGGGGGTCACCGCAGGGCTCACTGGGTACCCCAGGTTTCCGTCATGTGCACCGTAAGTTTGCCACACAGCGAGAATGTCGGACGAGATTTCGTGTGCACCAGTGACAGCAGTCCACCAAATTGAAGAGCCGTTTTCAAATTCTACGTAACGTGCCGTACCGTTTGCTGCTGATTGTTCATCGCTGAGTGGGTACCCTAGAGGACCGTCTTCGCGGCCCAGTTGCGTCCACCTGTCACGAATGGGCCCGTATAAAACGCGCGATCCAGTGTCTGCGGACCACGATATTGTTCCGTTTTGAAAGTTGTTGTACCGTCCATTTTTGTTGTTTACGGCAATTTCGTCGGTGGTCGGATAGCCGAGGGGCCCGCCAGGCCCGCCGGTACTGTCGTATTTGGTTCGGATGGCGCCGCCGACGGCGTAGACGCCAACTGGCTGGGTCCAGAATAGTCCTGCGCCTTGGAATTCTTGCTGGCTTCCGATGGGGCTGTGGGGGATCTCGGCTGCTGTGGGGTAGCCGAGCCATCCTGTTTCCCAGCCGAGCTGGTCCCATTTGGTCATGTAGAGGATGGTGACGGGGTGGGCTCCGGTGGTGGGGTGCCAGTAGATGGATCCGTTGAGGAACTGGCTGCGTTTTCCGACTCCGTCCGGGTTGGTGTATTCGGGGCTGTTGGGCAGGCTCAGCCAACTGTTCGGGCCGCCCATCGCTAGGTAGCGGTCGAGGATCGCGCCGCACACGAGGTGCGGTGAGGGCCAGAATGTTTGGCAACCTGAGGTAGTGGCCATTTCCATCCGTTCAGCAAGGTCGGCTTCTTCCTTGCTGAACCCCTCGGGGATGGGCTCGCGCTCCGAGCGTGGTGTGCCGCGGAGTTCAGGCAGGCTTTGAGCTGAGCGCTGCATCGGCTGGCTTTCAACGCCGTCTGTTCGCTCCGGGTACGGCAGGCCTTCACCCTCTGCGACCGAGGGGGGTGCTTCTTCTGCTGTAACAGCGGGTTCACGAGTCGCTTGAACACTCGGGGATTCTTCGTCCGGTGCTGTTTCCTCAGGTGTTTCGCTAGGTGGCGTTTGTGGTGCGCGCGTAGTGCGCTCGGGGTCGACGGTTTCCGGGGCGGGTGTTAACGCATCTTCACTGGTGTTGCTGCCAGGCCGCAGGGCTTCTCGGGCTGGCTCTTCAGCTTCCGTCCCAGACGGCGACAGGGCCGGGGCAGTGGTTGCCTCCGAGTCTGCGGTTTCCGGTGTTGCCTGTGTTGTAGTCACAGGGCTGGGAGACGGTGTTGTGTCAGGCTGAGCCCCTGCGGGTGCTGCCCCGGATGCGGCCACCATCGCGATAGCAGCGGTGATCAACCACTTCCGCGTCATCGAGTGGGTTCTTGTTCCGTAACGCACGTGCGCGAACCTCCCTTACAAGCACCAGCACCCCGTGAGGCTTGCCGGACTGAGCAGCGGCACCAGAAGACCCGCTAGTTATCGGTGGCATCACACAACCCACCAGTCACAAACGTCAATCAAGGAGCATCGGGGAAGCCGGAGCAGTTCAACTACAGGAAGTTTGGTTCTCACCAGCTAAAACGCTCAAACATTCAGATCGCGGCAGTGCCCGCCGGAGAATCCAAAGATCCCCCAAAAGGCGGAGTCCGTAAGCCGCGGGCGACCTCGCATCGCTCCGTACCATGGGACGCAACCGAAGACTGAAGGGGAGCGTTTCGATCCGACGATGACGCGGTCAGGAAGGCCGCGTTTGACGGAGCCGAGGAGCATCATTGCGACGTCGACAACCTCGGCGCCTTCACCCTTGCCGGTTTCCTGGCGCGCGGTGACACCATCGAAGATCATGACGCGGCAGAACGGGCAGCCAGTCGCGATCTTCTCAGCGTTGGTGGCGAGGGCCTCATCGGCGCGTTCGATGTTGACGCGTTTGCCGAGGTGCTTTTTCATCCACATGCGCGTACCACCGGCGCCACATGCGCGGCATTTCCGTAAGTTGCGCTCCGGCGGCACCGACGAGCTCACGTGGTGCCTCGTAGATCTTGTTGTGGCGACCGAGGTAGCACGGTCATGGTAGGTCGTCGCCGCAGTGCTTTCCGGGTCGGTCACCGGGATCAGTCGCTTGTCGCGCGCGAGGCGGTTTAGCAATTGAGTGTGGTGGATGACCTCGGAGTTGCCACCGAGTGGAGTCGACGGTGTTGAAATACTACAGGGGTGGACTTATGAGTCCGAACGCTTACATGGTGGGGTCAGTCTTAGTGGACGGAGTGCCGCGATTTCGAGCGGGTCGACTGATGCGCGCATTAGAAGGCGACATGTAACCTCAATAGTTCTGACGCATGTTCACAGTCCGACTCAGGGATCTGCGGTCGTCAAGCTCCCCCGAAAGTCGGAACTCTTCTGCGAAGACACTGAGCTGCGCGGGGGTGTTAGAGAGCTGTCTAGGCAGGGTTGGCGGCGGGCGATGGGCGATTGTCCTGCTCGTCATCGAACATACTACTTTTGGCGGATATTGCGATAAACCGCTACCTGGCTGAGTAAATCGAGTCTTTCCTTGTTTGCGTACACCTGCCGAGGGTCCCATCAGAGGAAGGAAATGACTTTGTTTCGCAAAGCGTTCGCTATTATTGCCGCTGCTGTAGTCATCCCCACAGCAGTAGGGGTAGGCGCCGCCGCGGCGGAGCCGTCGCAGCCAGAGCCGCTGCCGCCGGCAGCTACACTCCCGGGCGCTAGCCCGGAAGACGAACCTATTCAGCCGCTGGGCACACACTGGTATGGCTCTGGGTACGTCACTGTTGCCCAGGACTGGTACTCGCACCAGCAGTCTTTCGGCACGTGGAGTTCGTTCTCATCAATTACTGGCGTTGTGAACGCACGTTTCCAGGTCAGGGTGCTCGACAGGAATGGCAGCGTTCTTCAGGAACAGAACCGTTACTTTGATGGCAGGCGCTTCAGGGAAACCGTCTACATGAACCACCACGTCCCACGGCCTGCAGGGAGTGTTTGCACGACCTTGTGGGAAGGCGGACATCAGCTGGGAACGGCTTGCGAAGCGATTCATTAGGCTTCGGTGCTGCTAGAGCTGTTCGGCGGCGGCAATAATTGGTTTCAGAAGTTCAGCTTCCCGCTTGAACGCGGTTTCTCCTTGCGGAGTGAGACTGATCCATGTCCGGGTCCGGCTTCCGTTGTACCCTTCCTTAAGATGGATCAGTCCGGCCTCATGCAAGGTTGTGAGATGCCTGCCCAAGTTGCCGTCGGACAGCCCTAGCTCAGATATTAAGTAACGAAAATCAACCTCAGTTCCGCCTGCGAGTATCGCAAGAATCGAGAGGCGCACCGGTTGGTGCACCGCACTATCGAATGCTGATGCACGCTCACGCCGCATGGGAGCCAATTCCAGCGCCTTGAGATCGCTGCGCTACAAGGTTTCTCGCCCCTGCAACCAAAACGATGACACCAAGACCGATCTGCACCGAAGCAGAAACCGCAGCAGCGTCTGAGGACTCACGGATGCCGATCATGCCACGCACCACAGAAGACCCTGTCAGCACCCCGACAACCATGGTGAGCATGCCACATACCCAAGTGACTTGCTGTCGAGATCTCCAGCCCAGCACCAGGAGTGCAGCCCCCAGGAAGGTCAAGTACCCCCAGTGATACGCAGCTACGGGGAGGGCGAGTGGAGCGGCAAGTACCGCGAGGAGGGCCACAATCCCATACCCCACCCTGCGGTCACGGACCCCGCGGCGTGACGCCATAACCAAACGGGCGCCCCACAGTATGACCAGAGGCACCGCAACGGCAACGGCCGCTTCCCAATTGGCCATAACCGCCCTGCCATCAGACACTGTAACGACAGCCACCAGAAAGACACCGACGGCTAGGGCCACGAGTGAGGGCCATACAGGGTCCCGATGAGGGCCTGGTCGCAAAACTGTTCCACTCGATGATGTACTCATGGCTCTACTCTCTAATAGAGAGTGATTCTGTGCAAGTGGTCATCTGTTGATGGCTCGAGACTGAGCCGAGCCTCTCCGGCGACGAGCTCGTCCGGTTGCTCATGCGCGAGATGGACTGGTCACGGTGCAGCCAAAGCCATCTGGGCCATCGTTCTCGGTCACGGCCGGTCAACGAGATGCGCGCAGACGCGTCCGACGCTCCAGCGCCGTCCATCGAATGTGCTCACATGGGCGACTTGAACATCGAAACATGCTGCACTACAAGAAAAGACACTGCCAGCGAAGACTCGATCAGGGGCGTGCAATTGATTCATCTGCTGCAATATGTCGTGCTGTATCATGAATAATCGTTATTATTCATGGGCGAATTCATATGGTCCTTGCAACACCCCTGTTGAACAGGGGTGTTGTAGATGGTCATGACGCGTCCGCGGAAGCGAGCCGACATTCAGCGCGAGTTTTGGTTACGAATTCGATCGGGTGAATCGATTACTGACGCGGCGGCTTCGATGGGGTTCCATCGTCAGACGGTGACGCGCTGGTTCCGCAAAACTGGCGGGGTGACGCCGTCATTAGTCAAGCCGCCTTCCGGGCGGTATCTGTCGTTCGAGGAACGCGAAATGATCGGGATGCGATACGCAGCGAAATGCTCGATACGTGAGATAGCGCGGCAGCTGGATCGTGCCCCGTCGACGGTGAAGCGCGAGATCGATCGGGGATACAGCAAAACTTCCGGCAATCGCCGCTACTACACCCCGACCTACGCCCAGGCGAAGGCGGAAGAGCGTGCTCAACGTCCTAAGGACAGTAAGCTCGCAACGAATGAGCGGTTGCGCTCCTATGTGCAGGACCAGCTGAAAAGGAACCTGAGTCCTCAACAGATCGCGGGAAGACTGAAAGTGGACTTCCCCGATGATGAGGAGATGCGGGTGTCACATGAATCGATCTACCGGTCGCTGTACGTCCAGACTCGAGGCAGCCTGAAACGGGAACTCGCCAGACACTTGAGAACCGGCCGCAGCCTGCGTAAACCCAACCGCACAGCCGATAAGCGGCGCGGTCGTATACCTGGCATGGTCAATGTCAGTGAGCGCCCGCCCGAGGCCGATACCCGGAAGGTTCCCGGCCACTGGGAAGGCGATTTAATCATGGGGAAAGACGGCGCCACCGCCATCGGCACCCTGGTAGAACGCGCCAGTGGGTTCGTCATGCTGCTGCACCTGCCCGATGGTCATAGCGCGATGCAGGTACAGGACGCGATCGTCGAGAAAATGGGGCAGCTGCCAGAGCTACTGCGCAGGTCTCTCACATGGGACCAGGGCAAAGAACTAACACGACATGTGCAGATCGCAGCCGCGACCGGACTCAAAGTTTACTTCTGCGATCCGCACAGTCCCTGGCAACGCGGATCCAACGAGAACACCAATGGCCTGCTGCGCCAGTACTTTCCAAAGGGAACGGATCTGTCCCTTCACGGCCCTGGGATCCTCGACCTTGTTGCCACCGAACTAAACGATCGCCCCCGCAAACGTCACGGCTACGCAACACCCGCAGAGAAACTCCAGCAACTACTCTCAAACGAACAACCAGAAAATCCAGGTGTTGCAAGGACCCCCTGAATCCGAG
>NC_015560.1 GCF_000214175.1 Hoyosella subflava DQS3-9A1 | reverse complement strand
GCAGCTCATTTCGCGCTTGTACGGTGAGAGGCTACGAGCATCGGGCTGTTAAGCGTGCTTGCCGATTCGAATGTGCACCCGTAGGCGGCTACGTTCGGTCCAGCCTGCTGGGTGAGGCGGTCGAGGTCGTCTATTGGCCGTCTGTGAGGATGACGATGGCGGGGTGGTGAGTCGTCGCGAGCGCGCGCACAGGCGTGTTCGGTCATCACGAAGTGTTCAGGCAGGAATCTTGGCCCCAAGGTGCCGGGCTTTATGTGTGGTAGGCGTCGCGGCGGTGGCGGATGGATGCCACGGTGACGGTTCGTGTGTGGTCGTTGATTTCGTAGAGGATGCGGTATTCGCCCCGGCGTGCGGAGTACAGGTGGTTAAGGGGCGGGTAGAGACGTTTACCGACGCGGCGGGGACTGGTGAGCAGATCCCCGGAGAGCAGTTCTCCCACGGCCATGGCTGCTTCCAGGGGCAGTTCCTCGGCCAGAGCGCGGCGGGCAGGACGGCGCAGCGTGAGCGTGTACGGCTGGCGCTGCTCGTCGTCATGCTCGTGTTCTGGCGTGCTCATGTCTGCCAGTGAATCAAACGGGGGTGCAGATGCTTTAGCGTTTGCCCGCGGACCGGCGCGCGGCGAGGAGCTCGTGCAATGCTTCCACACCGGCGAGCTGGTCTTCGCTGGTGCGGTCACGCAGATCAGCAATGGTGTCGGGGTCGGAGAGCACAGCGATGGTCTCCTGCAAACGCTCGAGTTCCCCGACGGGGACGATGTAGCCGACCTGCTTGCCGTGCGCGATAAAGGGAACGGACTCGCCATGCTCTACCCGCGCAGCGATGGCAGACCACGCAGCAAGCGCGTCCACGTCAGCGACGGGTTCCTCTGTCATGGAATCTAGTGTGCGTGATCGGCCACTGCCTAGCCACCCTTCCGTGAAAATCCCCTAGGCCAAGTGCCCCGCGCCACCTTCCTGGCGGCTGCGCTTAAAGCCATCTACCACTGCGAGGGAGGGCAGGGTGCTCGCTGCCCGGGGCATCTCACCGCATCGACACGCCCTGATCTAGTCTCCCGGGGGAAGGGCTAGTCTCCGATGCCGTGACCGTCGGGGCTGCGGCTGGGTCCGCGGTCTAGCGCGAGGGACGGCGAGAACCGTCCCTGTTTCTGGGTGTTTTTCTGGCGGGTGTGGTGTTCGCGGAGGCGTTGTTCCTGGGCGTGTTGTTCGGGGGTGAGGTGCTCGCGGCGGTGGAGTTCCTGTTGTGCCGAGCTCTGGCGGTGGTGTTGTTCGCGGTGGATCTGCTCGGTGCGGCGGGTATGGCTGGCACAGGTGGTGTCCACCTGCGCGGCGGTGGCGGTGACCCGGTTTTCAGCGTGGGTGATTTGTTCGCTGGTGACGGGCGGTCCTGCGGGTTTCAGCTGGTGGGCGTGCTGCCACGCCGCCCGCACTTGGGTGTCGAGGCCGGTGTGGGTGGCGGTGAGCCTGGCGAGGGTGGTGTCGAGTTCGCGGCGGCGGGCGCGGGCGAATATTCCGAGGCGGGCGCGTTCGGTTTCCAGTCTGCGGATCTCACCGGTGAGGTCGTGGCGCTGGGTGTCTAGGCTTTCGGCTTCTTGGGCGGCGCGTGTGTAGTTCTGCCATGCGGTGTGCGCCTGGGTGAGGCGGGTGAGGCCGGCGCGGGCCCGCGCATGAGCGTGCTCAGCCTGAGTGAGTGCGCTGTGCCCGGCCATCACGATGGTGGCGTCGGTGCCCCGGCGGGGGTCGTGACCGCTGGCGATACGGCGCAACTGTGCGTCGGGCAGCTGCCGTATCGGGTTATCGCGCAGCTCCGCCACCACCACCGCGTCCCCCCTCGCCCGCGGTCCCGAGCCCGGTACCGGTTGGGTGAGTTCGTTTCGGGCGGTGCGGGCGTAGTCGGCGAGCTGGTGGTCCATGCCGGGATGCCGCGGCGGCAACACCCCCAGATCCCGGGTCACCACCTCACTACCGGAGGGTGCGGGGGTGGGGTGGGGGAGGTGCTGCAGCAGCAGCGTGTTCACATCGGCTGGGGTGGTGGGGTCGTGGGTGTGGATCGCGTGGGTGAGCAGGTGTGTGGTGTCGTGTCCGTGGTGGGTGAGGGCGGTGAGCCGGGCATTCAGTGCCGCGTGCGTTCCGGGGTGGGCGCGCATGGTTTCGGTGATGGCGGCGGGCAGGGACCGGTCGATAAGCCAGTCCAGGTAATCGCGGGTCAGGGCGTCGCAGGCGGTGATATAGGCGGCGTGCAGGTGCTGCGGGTCGTCGGCTGCCCGCAGCACCTCGCGGAGGGTTTCGGTGGCCGAGCTCTGTCCCTGGTCCCGCTCGAGCACGGTTGTCAGCCGCTCCAGCACCATCTCAGTCCCGGCTTCGCTGCTGCTGGGGGTGAGGTGGATGGGTTCGGTGTCGATATCCAGCGTGTCGGTGGGGACGTAGAGGTGGTTTTCGGTGCGGCCGCGGGTCGCGGCGACGTAGAGCCCGGCGCGGCTGGTGTGCCCGGTGATCAGCGCGTGGGTGGTGTCCACGGTGACGCCCTGCGCGCGGTGAATGGTGCAGGCGTACCCGAGTTCCACATGCGTGGTGACATACCCGGCGGGCAGGGTGACAGCACCGCGGCTGGCGAGGTTACGAGCCCCGGCACTGCCATCCTCGTGTACGGCGGTGATGGTCCACAGGTCCCCGTTGCGGACCCGCTCACCGGGGCGGGACCCCGCCTTCACCCGCAAAGCGGGGTCGTTGTGGCGGGTAACGATCGTGTCCCCGATCCGCGCGGTGGCACCGTCACACAGCCTCACCACCCGGCCACCACCAGCACTGCTATTGCTATTGCCACCGCTGCCGTCACTGCTGCTGCTGTCGGCCGTCGCTGCTGCTGTGTCCGCTGCTGTTGTGGTCGCGGTGTGGTTCGTGGCGGTTTGGAGGAGCTGGTTGAGGGCGCGGACGTCGTCGCGGGTGGCGGCGAGCACGATGCTGGTGCGCCCCTTGTTGCGGTCGGTGAGGTACGCGGCCGCGGCCTGTTCGAGCAAGTCGTGGCGGGTGCCGTCGTGGATCCACCCGCGCTGCGCATACAAAGCGAGCCCTTGAGGGTTCCCGGCGCGCAGCCGCAGCGACGCGATTGCCTGGGCGTGGTCGTCGCCGAACCGCACCACCGCGTCGAGTTCGGGGGCGCGGGTGTGATCGGCGAGCAGCCGCAGTGTCCCGCCGGTCTCAACCGCGTCGAGCTGGGCGGGGTCACCGAGCAGCCGGATCACCGCGCCGGTCCGGTCTGCGATCTCGTGCAGCGCCGCCAGATCCGGCAAAGAGGCCATGGCGGCCTCGTCAACGAGCAGCATCGTCCCCGGCCGGATCTTCCGCGGGATGGTCCCTTGCTGGATGCCGTCGATGCGGCCGCGGTACGGGTAGGTCAGTGACGCGAGCGTGGCGGCGGGGGCGCCGATCTCGGTGCCGAGGGTGTCCGCGGCGACCGCGGAGGGGGCGAGCGCGATCACGTCGCGCCCGGACTGTTTCCAGGTGTCGGCGACCAGTTTCATGGCGGTGGTTTTCCCCGCCCCCGCGGGGCCGGTCGCGACCGCGACCCGCGCGCCGGAGAGGCAGAAATGCCGCGCGATTTCCCACTGCCCACCATTCAAACCCCGGCCCGTTTCCTTCTTGAGCGCGGCTGCGGTGGCGCGCAGCTCGGCGTGGCTGGTGAAATACGCGGTGGGAGTGGCGGCGGCGTCCAGCAAAGCTTGTTCAGCGTGCAGGACACTCAGAGTGGTGTAGCGGGTTTCCCCATGCCTCGTGAGCACCGACTCCCCATCAGCGCGCTTCAGCCGCCCCGGGACCGGCACGGTTTCCGGGGCGGTGAGGGCGACCGCGTGATCCCCACGTGTCGTAGTGTGCTCGTTGCCGCGGGGGGTGAGGGCCCGGTTGATGACGGTGTCGATCGCGTCGCGGCGTGCCTGCGCGGTGGGGAATGCCACGAGCGCGAGCTGCGCCTCCGCTCGGGTGCGGACCTGGGCGGCGGTGAACGTCGCGCGGCGCCCCGCCACATACTCGAGTACCAGCGCGGCCTCATGCTCCACCCCCAGAAACCCCCGCACCACCGCCGCCGCTGCGGATGCACCCTGTCCGGTGAGGGCGTGCTCGAGCATCGCCTCGACCGCGTCCTCGCCGCCGAGGTGCGCGGCCGCGGCAGCGCGCCACTGTGCCCGCATCCCGGCGAGCGACTGGGGCGCCTGTTTGCCTTCCCGGGTGTCGAGGGTGGCCTGCTGCGCCAGCCGATACAAGGTTTTCGCATCGGGGCTGTAGCCGTGGGTGCGGCGGAACTCGGTGACGAGGTCGTCGCGGCGGGCGCGGATCGCGGCGGACCGGGTCGCGAACGCGTCACACAGGCTTTGATCGATTCCGGCGATCTCCACCACGGGCTGTTTGCCCGCGCCCATCTCCCGCACGGTGAACCCGATCCCGAGGCTGCGGCGCAGGTTGTCCACGACCGCCGCGTTATACCGTGCGGCTGCGGCGGTGGCGTGGCGGTGCAGCGCCGCCCCATCGAGTGCGGACCATTTCCCGTCCGCCCCGCAGACTTTGTTGCTGACCGCGCAGTGGGTGTGCAAGTTCGGTTCCCCCGCGCGGTTGTCAAAGTGATCAAACGCCGCCACGATCAAACCGGTGGTGTCGATCTGCTCGATCCCGCCCGCGCCCCGGCGGGTGAACGCCGCCTCTGTCTCCAGCCACCCCAAAGCGTCTTTCACCGCATCGTGGTGGGCTTTGGTGACCGCGTCGCGGACCTGGTCGTTGCCGAGCGCCCACAACACTGACACGGATTTCGCGGGCGTGAACACCAGATCGTAGCCCGCGACCGGCTGCCGGTCGGTGCCGCGCTGCCACGCGATCCACGCCACCAGCTCCCGCTCCGTCGCGGCCGGGCGGCCATGCTTGTCCTCGAACAGTGGCGCTCCCACTGCCCGCCACAACCCCGCCCGCTCCGCAGTGGTGGCGGGCCGGTCCTGCTGGCGCTCAAACCCAGTCACCGCCTCACTAAAGGCGTCACGCAGCGGGTTGTCGTTCGCGAACACCGGGAATCTCCGGCCCAAACGGGTCGCTGTCTCCGCGGTTCTCACCGCGCTGCGCAACTGGCGCGGAGTGGAGGCGGCCGTGATCACCGCGGCCGCGATCTCGTTCGCGTTCGGGTGCAGCCCCTCCCCGAACAGCGCCCTCATCTGCGCCTCACTCACCATCCCCGACACCGCTGCCACAGCAGGATCAGGACCGCTTCCCGCGAGTGACGCGAGCCCGGAGCCGAGCCACACCCCCGGCGGGGTGCCATGCTCGGCGTAATAACTCGCCAGCGCGTCCCCGCGCTCCCGGGCACGATCCATCGACGCGACCTGACGAGTCAGATACGCATACCCATCACCCGCGTGCAGCACGTGCAGCGTCATCACGACCCACATTCAAACAGACACCGCCCCAAAAACACTCAGAGTGCAAATGGTGTGTAGCAGTCAAGTGGCCAAGATCACGCAGATCGAACATGGGTAGCTAGGAGGGGTCAGATGCTGTGGCGGTACCAGATCATGGGCGGGGTGATGTGCGCTGCGGGACAGGGGTTTTTATGCTTCACGGTCATGGCAAGCAAGCAGAACCCAGTCACGGTGCGCGCCCAGGCACGGCAGCGCACACTCGGCGCGCTCGCGCGGCGCCGCCAACGCGACGAGCTCAACGCGACACGTCTCGAAGAATTCTTCACCGCCGCTGAACGGGAAGCCGCGATCGATCACGACACCGAACGGGAGATCGCAGCGGTGCGTGAGAAAGCAGCCGCACGCAAACACGCCCTCACGGACACGAAACACGCTGCGCTCGCAGGCATCCACAGCAACGGGGAGACAGCTTCCACGATCGCGCAGTGGACCGGACTCCCAGCCAAAGACATCCGCGCCCTGCTCCATCACACAAGCGCACCGGCAGCGACCCCGGCTGCCCACGATCCAGCCATTACCGGCGCTGACTAATGCGCCGACTCCGGTTCGCGGCTTGGGCAGAAATGCTCGACATGATGCTGCCCACCGCTCTCAGTACCCGCCTTCCCCGGTTCGTCCAGCGTCTCCTGCGCATCGGTCCCCGCCACGGCACCGCACGCGGGCTAGCCGTATACGGCACAGACACACACAGTGCGATCGACGCGGACACGGCCGTGCCGCAACCTGACGAACTGACACAGTGGCTGGCCGACCGGAACGAACCCTGCGGAAACACCCGTGACGCACTAGCAGCCATCGAACGCCGACTCGAAGAAGCACAGACCGACGAAAAACTCAGCCACAACTGGGCAGCGAGATAGCACTGCTGCTGGGACAGGTGCTGATCGCGAACACCCACTAGCGCACGCTGGACCATATGGCCCAACGGGCACCCCGTTATTCGTATCGACCAAACAGAACTCGACGTCACCGAAATCGCAGACGCCTACCTCCACCGACACGGAAAAGCACCCACCACGATCCTTTGACCAGTACCAGACCCACAATCGGTGAGTGGCCTGACCACCAGATCCCGAGCACACGCCGGTGATCTCCTGAACCCGGCAGGTTATTGGCCGGGCAGACGGCTACGCGGAGCCACGCGGCTTCCCATCGACTCGCTGGACCGGCAGCCACGTCTTAAGCGTGCGCGCGAGCGATCCCAGGAGCCGGTCCCCGAAAACGCACAATGTCTGTTCCCAGGCCCCGGACTACCGAGCGTGTCCCAGAGCGACATGTAGCAGGTATTAGGCAGGACCGGATTCTGCTGGCCTGAGGGTGCGGTAGACGGTCGGTCGCGAGATGTTGAACAGTTCGGCCAGGTCGGTGATTGTGTAGTTGCCGCTGGCGTGCATGCGCCGCAGCTCGGTTTGCTGCTTGGTCGTGAGCTTGGGCTGGCGTCCTTTTAATCTGCCTTTTGCGCGGGCGATGACCATTCCTTCGCGGGTCCGCATCCGCAGCAGGTCTACTTCGAACTCGGCGAAGGTGGCCAGGATGTTGAAGAACATCTTGCCCATCGGATCGGTGGGATCGTAGATCTGACCGCCGAGAGACAGCTTGATGCCGCGAGTGGCGAGATCGTCACCGATCGCGCGGGCGTCGGGAACTGATCGGGCAAGCCGGTCGAGTTTCGGGACGACGAGGGTATCGCCAGCCCGGACCGCTGCCAGTGCCTGATCGAGTCCGGGCCTGGCGCGGTTGGTGCCGGTCAGGCCGTGATCGAGGTAGATCCGGTCCGCGCTGACACCGAGGTCACGCAGCTGCTGCCGCTGCGCGGTCAGATCCTGCTCATCGGTCGAGCAGCGCGCGTAACCAACGAGAGTCCCGGTCGTCGCCACAAACGGGACTGTAACGGATATCCCCGGCTCAATGATCCGGTTCGCGATTGCGGTGCGTACTAGGTATATGAGACACCGATTGCCGGAGTTGTTCGAGGTCAGCAATCACGACGTGTGGTCCGCCGACGGCGGTGCGACATGTCCGTTGAGGGTTCCCCTTCCGGACGCGGTTATTGGGGATGGAGTCCTGCTCTCATTTACGCGGACAGGTCCAAGCGGGTGTCCATGTCGAGCCGGAACCGTCCGTAGGGGTTGATGTTGGACCAGAACAGCGGCGTGAGCGCCCGTTGCTCGTGCTCACCGATCAGGTCGTGGAAGCGGGGTACCTCGAGAACGGTTTGCAGTAGCAGGGTGTTGATATGTTCTCTGAACTACCGGGGCCTTCGGTCTCAGGCTATTCGATGGCTCTGCCGACGAGGTTCGTGAAGTGCGGTAAGCCCAGGTGGATGGTGGATGCTCGGGTTGAGAGTTCGTGGAGCTGGGCGAGTTTGTGTTCCGCGCCGGTGAGGCTGATCTCGAGGCCGTCGACCTCGCCGAGCCAGCCTTCGCGGCGGGCTTCGTCGATGCGGGCGATCAGGTTGTCGCGGACTTCGGTGAGCCGTTCGCGCTGGTGAGGCTCGGGGCGCAGGAGTGGGCATCTCAGGCAGGAGTGTTCGTGGATGCATGGTGTGTTGTAGGAGCGGCCGCAAGGTGCCGAGGGCGACCTTGCGGTGCGCGAAGTGCCCGAGGAATTCGTCCCATTCGGTGTCGGTGGGTGTGCG
This sequence comes from Hoyosella subflava DQS3-9A1, assembly GCF_000214175.1. Classification (NCBI taxonomy): domain Bacteria; kingdom Bacillati; phylum Actinomycetota; class Actinomycetes; order Mycobacteriales; family Hoyosellaceae; genus Hoyosella; species Hoyosella subflava. The sequence continues at coordinate 9,807 of NC_015560.1, read as the reverse complement.
GTATTCCTCGCCGGGGCGCAGGTCCCGGCGGCGGGCGATGAACGCGCGGTGGCCGTTGATGACTTCCTCGGGGTAGACGGCCTTGTAGCCCATAGTGGTGTTGATGTCGCGGTGGCCGACGACGAGTTGGGCGATGTGGGGAGGCATTCCGTTCATGACGGCGTCGGTGATGAAGATCCTCCGGAAGTCGTGTGGCAGGAACTTCAGGGGCTGGCCGGCACGGCGCGGACGCAAAGGCGGCCGGCCACGGGTGGTTGATGAGGACAAGCGCCGCGCCATCCTTGCCCGCCGTGCGGAAGGCCAGTCGCTGCGCGAGATTGCCCGCGGTGTCGGAGTCAGCCTCGCGGTAGTACACGGCGAAGTAAAAGCCGCCGAGCAAACGATGACAGAACTGCCGTAAATGGCTCTGCCCACGATCGTGAGATCAGAGCCGGGGCGCCTCTGCGTCATGGTTGAGGTGGTGGCGGGTTCACTGTGTCAGCGTCGATTGTGATCTTCTGGTCTGGTTTGGCGGGCATCGCTTCCAGGCTTGGCGAAGCTAATAGGTCCTCGATACATGCGAGTGAGCCTCCAACGTAGGTCGCCATTAGGTCTATATCGGAGGCGACACACCAGCGTCTATCTTCGGGCCACCACAGATTCGGGCTCTCGTACTGAAATGTGCGACCAGCATCAAGTACAGCACCACAGAAGACGATCATGGGTCCCATCGCGGTGATGATTCGCGGGTAGTCAGGCGGCACAGTCAGGCCGCGTGCCTCCGCGAACGCGAACCAGCATCGTTCTGGCGTGCTCGTGTGATCTTCGAGCACGCCGGCAAGTACCATCTGCTCTGGACTTGGGAGACGCCCCGTGGAAGGGGGTACGTCCCATACCAGAGTTTCTGGGTCTCGGTGTCCGGCTGAGATAGCTTCCCACTCCATGGCGGGATGCGCTATCGCTCCCGAATGCTTCGCTACTGTCGTCCAGCGAACGGATGCAAATGACGCTGGCGCAGCTGAGGTGGCTTCAGAGACTCGCCGGTAGGCGGGGTGAAGGATTCTTGCATACGCCGGGAAGGCCGCGGAAACCAGCCCCGCAACGTTTCCGCTAGCGTTCGTTCCGCCGTCTTCGAATAGGTAGTGGGCGGAACAAATATCGGACATCGCCCAAGTTGTTCTCAATGTGTGGGTCCTTCTAAAAGCTGATGGAATGCAGCTCACGTCGAGCGGCAACGTTGTAGCGAGACATTCTCAGTTGCGTAATTCAGGTTAGACCTTGCGGTGATGTGCTTGGCCTGAAGTGGCCTGTTAGCCCGTGCATTCCGGGCTTGGCTTGCCTGTTCGTGTTCGAGTGGTAAAGGCCTGCCCGGTTTGGTCCGGACAGGCCTCAGTCAGTGTTCAGGCTAGTTGTAGCTGCGGTCGCAGTTCTTATCTAACCCGCCGGTGCCCGTTCCGAGCTGAACCTGTGGTGTTCGCGCGACGGTTTCGAGGACTCCTCCGTCGGCGTTGACGATCGTCCATTTTGTCTCGGCGCGGTACTTGCCAGGCTGGCACTCCATATTGGTGGAAGACCAATTGTCCTCCTGAATCACGGCGTTTACACCGTCACCCTTGGAGTCACCGCTCGTCCTTGTTCGCAGCACACACGTTCCGAATCCGCATTCGGGTGTGTGTACCAGTTGCGTCGTGTGGGACACCTTCCGCTTCGGATGAGTGCAGGTTCCTGTGGTAACCACATTGACCGTGTTATCTACGTGGCTGGAGACGTGCGGCCATTCGGTATTGAGTTTGCAGTCGTGGAAGTCTTGGGCAACTGGGTTTTGCAGGCTGAATGCTATGTGGCCGTGCTGGAACTGCTGATTGGTTTCTGTGGACGTGGAGGTCTCGTCCGCGATGGGATACCCGTACTGCCCGGCCTCGAATCCGGCATTGCCCCAAACAGCGAGGATCACTCCGTGGACTGGGTGGGCGCCAAAAATCGGGTGCCAGTAGATTGAGCCGCGCTGGAAGGTATTGAACCTGCCGACGCCGTCTGGTGGGGTCAGTTCGTCGCTGGTGGGGTATCCGAGGAATCCTGTGGCACCGCCCACGGTGTCGTATTTGGCGCGGATGGCGCCGCCGACGGCGTAGACACCGGTGGGCTGGGACCAGAACAGTCCAGCGCCCTGGAACTCCTGCTGAGAACCGAACGGGCCGTGCCCGACCTCACCCGCGGTGGGGTAGCCGAGCCAGCCGGTTTCCCAGCCGAGCTGGTTCCATTTGGTCATGTACAGGATGGTGACCGGGTGTGCGCCTGTGCTGGGGTGCCAGTAAATCGAGCCGTTGAGGAACTGGCTGCGTTTGCCGATGCCGTCGGGGTTCGTGTACTCGGGTGAGTTCGGGAGCCCAAGCCAGCTATCCCGCCCGCCCATAGCTTTGTATCGCTGAAGAATTGCGCCGCAGACCGCGTGCGGTGATGGCCAGAACCACTCGCATCCTGCCGTTGCCGTCATCGCCATAAGCTCAGCGGTATCAGCCTCCTCCTTGGTGAACCCGTCTGGGACGGGTTCGGTTTCAGAGCGAAATGTGTGACCTGGTGGGGGCTTCGGAAGATTGTTATAGCTGTGCGAGGGGCGGCCACGAAGCGGTCCTTCGTCACGGCTGGGCATTGGCAGATTCTTGCCTTCTTCGAAGGAAGGTGGCGCTTCAACACTCGCCTGATGTGGTTGTTGTTCGCGAGGAGTCGGCCGGTCAGCTGGTCTCCCTCTACTCGTCGTTGGAGCGCTGTCAGACGGAACGTCTGAGGCAGGAGCAGTAGTAGTCGGCTGGCCGCTTTCCGGTTCTCTGTCTTGGTCTGCTTCTGGTTCCGCCGGTGCCAGATCGGCCTCTGGGGTCGAAGTGATGGCCGGGGGCGGAGGCTCGGTGCCTGTAGTGGGCTGGGCATTCGCGACACCAACGCTGGGAACCGTTAACGCGCACACCACTAAGGTGGCTGCGAGTCTCCTGATCCGGAGCCTGGTTCGATGTCGGCTCGCGGTTCCCACTGACACCATGGTGCACACCTTCCCTGCTAGCCCCGACTTTTGCCGTACGGGTATACGCGTTACTCAAGATCAGTACCTGGAAAAGGTGATCTACGCGGAAGGCGCAGCACGGTGTTGCGTAATTGTGATCGTCCTCAATCGTGCGTTCCCGCTGCGCGGCTACCGCTTCGGCTACTTCTGCCCGTCTGAGCAGTTGCGCGTTCTTTTCCCGCAGCTGTGACAGTGTCTGGTTGTCGCTCTGAATTGTCAGGGATGCTGCCGTCCCCGTTGTCGGGGGCTTTAGGGCGTCCCGGTGACAGTCCGGCGGCGGTCAGTGCGGCTAGGGGGATGTGCCACTGTCCTCCCTGGTCTTTGTAGGCTCCGTGCTGCTCAAGCGTGGTCATTTTGCGTTGCACGGGTGCGCACGGAGACCGCGCATACCTCGGCGGCCTGCGTCGCGGTGAACGTCGTCATGGCTTTGAGTGGCGCGACAGGCCTGTCGCGACGTCATACACGACACAATGCCCTGACAGGATCGTTCAGATCCGGCCCCAGTGACTATGACAGTTTGATTCGGGACCGGTATGACGGCCTGGTTCAGGACCACCTTCCTTCAGACCGGTGTGTTGTGACGGTTTGATTCAGGTCCACCCTCGACGGTTTACGTGTCGCTATTGGCACGAAGGTCGGGGGCACCGGATGGGAAGTCGTATGGAGCTGTTCGCCCAGATCCGAAGAGATGCACGTGTTGAGGAGTTGGGTATTCGGGCGCTGGCTCGCAAGTACAAGGTCGGCCGGGGCACGGTCCGCCAGGCGCTCGCGAGTCCGGAGCCGCCGAGGCGGAAGACGCCGGTGCGGGAGTCGCCGAAGCTGGGGCCGTTTAAATCGGCGATCGATGAGATGCTGCGCACCGATCTGGACGCGCCACCCGCCAAAACCAATAGCCCCGACCACTGGTGGTCCCCGATCAAACCGTCACAGTGGTCCTGGATCAGGTTGACAAAGCCACCCCAGCCAGCCCGCAAGCGGCGGCGCGGCAGCACATCAGAGACCGAAGCCGGGGCTTCCTCACCGGAACTTCTTCGGCCGTTTCCGGATTTCCTCGAGGGCCTGCCGCACGGCTTGTCTGCCCGGGGAATCCTCTCTAGCGGCGTTGGCGTTGCGGGTGGCCCATTCGGCGCGGAGTTGTTTCTGTTTGGCTCTGCGTTCGGTGTCGCGGGCGGCGGCTTCGGCGCGGATGAGCGTGGCGGGGCGGTTGTGCAGGTCGAATGTGTTGAGGATTGAGCGGAGGTATCCCAGCGCGTTCTGCGGGTTGGGCAGAACGTAGTGCCCGATCGCGTACTCCCGCAGTGCTTCTGCCACGTCATCGGCATCCCAAGCTGCGGCCGCAAACGGAGCAAGCACCCTGGCCCAGGCGAACTTTCCGTGCCGCCTGATCCAGGGCGGCATCTTCCGGTGGTTCAGGCAGCCACGGGCCAGCCGGAGGGCGGCAGGATCGGCCTGCGTGCGTCCCCTTCTCGTATCGAGCTGCTTTATTCGGCACGAAGTGCCCTGAGTAACAACCCCCATACGGGGATTTTCTCTTCTACCGATACTACGTATCAGAGGGGTGACATCCATGTAATTCTGCAGGTGAGGGCCGTTTCGGTTATCCACAGGGTGCCTGCTGAATCGGCGGGATTCGTGCAGCACGGATACGGTGCACCAGCCGCGGGCTCTATCGCCGCGTTTCCACGACTGGAGTCTCTCAGCGAGGGTGCGCAGGCGGCCTGGCTGTACGTCGGTGATCACGCCGAGTTCCCTGGCGAGGTGTCTGGCCCGCTGGACCTGTCGCCGGCATACCTCGGCATGACTGACCAAGCCGGAACGGGCCCCGTCACGGTGCAATTTGCCGACCGGCACCCGGCAGTCACGGCCGGTCTGGTTGTCTGCGCCATGTGACATGCCCGCCATGACCATCATGAACGTCTCACGGGCAACTGGCTCGGTCCGCCCTTCGTGACGGAGCCGCCGGTAATGCAGGCAATACAGCACTGAGCAGTGCAACAGCCACTTTTCACGGCCCCACCAGCACTGCGCCCGGTCACGGCCGCGATACGTGCCCTCGGGCAGCAGCCTGCGCAACGGCAGGATGAACAGACCCGCACGGGAGGCGTTTCTCTTACGGGAAGCCACTCCGCGGACAGGTCTGCAGGATTCTGCAGACAGAAATTCTTGTGCCGAATCCTCGTGTTCAGTTGTGCCGTTAAACGGGTAACCGCTACCCTCGGAAGTGCCGTGAAGCAATTCCGTTCCTCTCAGTGAGGGGCGGCCTGATCAGGGAGTTACCGCTCGCTGATCACACACTTGAAAGAAGACCCTGGCTGCCGGGCCGGGGTTTTCTGCTTTCTGCGTCAGCCGCCCAATGAAGTTGTGCTCAGGTCAGGCAGACTTCTGCAGCGGCAACACCTCCTGCTGCTTTAAGAACCGAACCAAGCCGGTGTCTCTCGCGACGAGCTGTGCGACATAGTCAGTCGCAGTCATACCTCGCTCGGCTGCTGCCTCGTACAGGGCAGCCTTCAGCTCGGGATGCATCTTCACAAACACGACTTCCCGTGGGCCCTTGCTGCGCGGGCCGCGCTTCCCTGGTCCAGCCATGGCGATCATCCTTCCAATGTGACTAGCTGCAATTGATGAGGCGCGCCGGCAGAAATTCGGTTAGCTTTCATTCGCTTCGTGGAGTGCGACGATACGACACTGCATGCCAGCGTGGGCGTTACGGTCAACACGCACACTCCCCGATGCGGGGATCACACCGGCCAATCGCACTCAGGCTGCCTGTCGCCCTGCCTATTTCCTCCGCTTCACGACCTGAGGACTAATAGCTGCAGCACGGAGTAATTCCGGGAAGGGAAGGACTTCAGAGTGCAGAAGCTAAGGGCCGCAACGATCGTCGCGATGACGTAACTCGCGCTCGTCGGGATATCGCTGACCGCGCACTCGAATCCGGCCACCCTGATCCCCCTCCCACTCCCCCAGCGGGAAGCAGGAGGGGGATCCCGGCCACGCAACCGGGTCCAAAAAGGCCTGGCCTTTCTGACCGATCTCCGCTTCGAATTAAAGAAAGTTTTCTTTAATTAAGTCATTCAATCCCGAAGTAGCCCTTCATAAGGGCCGTGAGCACACTGACCGAGACCCCGCCGATAACCTCGCCACCCTTGCTGAGCAAATTGTCTCGCACGCGCTGCAATCGCGTCGCGGGTGCCTCGCCGCCGCTCGCCTCGATCTCCTCACGGATCATCTCGACGTCTGACTCAGGCAGGCCCTCCCCGCGGAGTGCATCGATCAGCGCGGGGAGATCACCAGGCTGCACGCCGTGATTAGTTGTCAGTGCAGAGTTTGGGCTCCCGACTGCGACGTTGTTCGCGTAGATCGTGTTGTAGGTGATCTGCCTGACCTGTTCCAGAGGAACATCAGCCCCTCCCCCCGGCTCCCCTGCTTTGGGTGCGACCTGTTCCAAGTTCGAGCGCCAGGTCTAGGACCTTGGTCCGTACCGCATCGAGAACGCCGGTCACACAGAACTTTGGAACCTTCCAGGCAAAGAACAGGCTCAGCCCTTCTGGGAAGTGCACCCCCTCACCCTTCCTGTGCAGAGTATTGAGAACTGCCACCGCTTCCGAGGGCCATGAGAAAGCTCTCTCTTCACCCATGCGCCCAGCAGCTCCGCGTTCATGCGCGCCGCTACCACTTTCACTTGCCGCAAGAGCGATGCGGCCGGGACGGAGTCCCCTGCCGCGTCATCGATGAGCTGGGCCAAGTCAGGTCTGATAATTCCCGGGCCGCGCCCATGCGTCGTTCGGCCACAAACTGACTCTACCTGCATAAACGTGTTCATTTATTCTTTATTTATTTAATTCAATAAGTTCACCTCTATTCGAGCGAGAACGAGAGGGGGTAGCAGGTTCACGACCCGGCGCGCCTGCATCGAACCGGCAATCTTTCAAGAAAGAATGAATACATGACACGCCGTGTAGCGATAGCGAACCAGAAGGGCGGGGTGGGCAAGACGACCGTCGCGCTCGGTCTGGCCTCGGCCGCGTCCGCGGCTGGCATATCCACCCTGCTGATTGATCTCGACCCGCAGGGCAACGCCACGAGCTGTCTCGGCGTGGACCCTGCCGACCTGGAGTTCACCGCGAACGATGTCCTGCACGCCGATGCAAAGGGTGTCGCGGCCGACGCGATCGCGCCCTCCAAGTGGGACCACATCTCACTGATCGGCTCGGACCTCTCCCTAGCCGAGCGGGACGGCGATCAGGCCCTCGGTTCGGAGCACCGTCTCCGCAAGGCCCTCGACACCGATGTCCTCGGCAGCTTCGAGCTCGTGCTGATCGACTGCCAGCCCAGCGTGGGCAAGCTGGTCAGTAACGCGCTGATCGCTTCGGACAGCGTGCTCATCGTGACAGAGCCCTCGGTGAGCGCCTCCCAGGGTGTCGCCAATGTCATGCACACCGTAGACACCGTGAAGGAGCTGTTCAATCCGGCTCTCGAGTTGCTCGGGGTCATCCTCAATCGCGTGCCGCCGCGTTCCCGCGAAGCGGAGTTCCGCACTGAGGAGCTCAGCAGTGCACTGGGGGAGCGGCTCTGGAGTCCGCACATTCCGCTCCGTACCGTCATCGCGGAAGCGCAGGGTGCCCGCGAGCCGATCCACGCGTACGGCAACCGCGCGGCAGACCTGATCAGCATCTTCGACGTACATCTGGCGCGAATCATGAACGGAGGAAAGTGATGCCCGCCCGTAAGGAGCCAGTCAGGGCCTTCGGAGGGCTGCAAAAGGCACCCCGCAAGGCCCATCCGCTCGCTCCGGAGCCTGCTCCTTCGGAACCGGAAACCAGCAAGCCCGCCGCCACGACCGCGTCGGCCCGGACGACTCTGGTGCCGTTCAGCACGCGGATCACGCCGGAACTTCTCAAGGAGGTGCGCCGGGCTGCCGTTGAGAAGGACATGAAAATCCACGACATCACCATCGAAGCGCTCACAGCGTGGCTCGGCGGAAAGAACAGGTGAGCTAGTTCTTTCGCCCTGTTCGCAGGGATATGAATGAATTAATTCAAACAATCATCAATAAACACTGTGCCCAGGAGCTGGGAAGGCCGCACGCGGCCATCCCACGATGAGTCCCGGTTACGCAACTCGGCTCCCGAGACGGTTGCGTATCTCGCTCGCCGCCGCGCGAGCAGGGTCTTGCGGTGCGCGGATGGAGCGAGGAGATGACCGGTCCCGGGGTCGTTTCTGATCCCTGGAGGTGGTTCCGCTCTCGACACGGATCCGCAGATGGCGGCAAGGTTCGGGCTGACAACAGGCCACCATAGTGGTGCCGATGGGTATGTCCTCAATGCGCACGTCGACGCGCTCGTCGACGCTTACGGTCTGGTCCCCGACTTTGCTGGGGAGGTGGTGCTGCGTGTGGTCTCCGGACCGTTCCCGCCGCTCGATAGGGGAGTGGCACCGATCGCTGTGGTAGCCACCGATCTCATGGACTCACTCACTACCCGCGAGCGCAGGGCAGGAACCCGCGTGCTGCAGAAGCTGCTCGATGCGCTCAGCTGAACGGCCCCGGTGACAGGTACCAGCACCGCAGGGGAGGCTGGTTTGGGCCAGTTCGGCGGCCTGCGGCCACGGCAGTCCAACGATGGTGGCTGCGTTTCCTGTGCTGCAGCAGCGAAAGACGCTGAGATGCAGGCGAACGGGTGGCTCACAATCCGGAACTTGAACGAAGCTGAGTCTCAGGCTTATCTCGACGCGCACGTGCCTGGCTGGAAGTTTGAGCCGATGCTTGTGATCGATGAGGGCGATGGTCGGATCACAGCCCGGCGGCTGCGCGCAGGGCCACACCTCTGCAACCCTAAGGTGGCGTTGAACCTTTAAGTTGAGTTCGAAGGACTGGGGCTGAGTTTGCCCGTCGTGAGCGACGTAGTACGCGATCTACGAGTCAAGCGGTATTTCGTGTACCGGTTCACAGCTGATCTTCACGGGACTCCTGAACGTTTCGGATGCACAGTGAGCAGCGAAGGCCGTGCCGACATCCAGGCGCGGAACCTCACGGCGGCATCGTCTATGACTTTTTCCGGGGAAGATGCTCCAGCAGAGCCGATGCAAGTCAGCGTGATCCTCCGTGATGGGAAGCTGTTTCAGCGTTTTGACCAGGATGGGAGTGGGGACTGGATTGAACTCGCCGATACCGGCAGCGGATGGCTGAACGAGTTGCTGCCGCTGCGGCTCCTCGAATTCGCCGACTCAGAAAAGCCACTTACCGGTGATGGAGTGACCATCGTCGGCGTACCAGTCGCTCGTATCCCCGGCGAAACGTTCACCGCTATGCAGGGGGAAACGAACTCAGCTACCGCGAGCCTGCTCGATCCCTCTGGCACGGTCCGCATTTCGGTGACGTGTGCCGACGGCTCACTCACGGTCTGCGACGTGAGTATTCCCTGCACTGACGGAAATGAAGATCGAATGCGAATCGAACTCGCACCAGCCAGAAAATTTGAGGTTATGCCGCCTGCCGGAGCCTGCCAGCAGTTCTCGAACATTGAAGATTTCACGCAGACCGCTTCCCAGGAAATGGGGACAGAGGAACAGTGACAACCCCTATTTCGGGGGTGTCCCGTCCGACGCCGATGAAGATGATCAAAACGCGGTGAGCTTCCCGCGCATCGGGTGGGCAGTCACACCCGGCTGCGGTGCCGGGATGTGCTCAGGTTCAGGGACCAGCAGCGCGCAGCGCAGCGGCGGGCGTTCGAGGAACTGCGCGCGTTTGAGGACGAGCACGGCATCACCGGCTA